>JAFGSQ010000014.1 GCA_016934535.1 candidate division WOR-3 bacterium | reverse complement strand
TGTTTGGTGTACAATCTTAAAAACTGACAAAAAATCTGTAAAATCAACTGACAGAATTCAGCAAAATGGTTACATTTCTGCCTTGATTAGATATTGATAAGTGTACTATAATAAACGCAAGGAGGTGTGGTTTGAAATATATATACATACCAGTTTTATTTATTTTTCTGTTCCTGTCCTGCGGACCAAAAACTCCGGAGATAAGATGGGAAAGCGGACTTGTTGGAAACAGATCGCCTGAATCTCTTGAATACTATTTCGATATTCAAAAAGACACCATAGCGAAACTTTACAAAAGCAGGCTTTATGTCAATCCTGATGTAAACGGAAATTTCACCCTTCATTTTTTTGTGATGAAAAACGGAAGCGTTGAATCCGTAAATCTCGATGAATGCACGCTTAAGGACTCTACCCTCCAGTCTTTGATAAGACTTGCGGTTGGAGATTGGCTTTTCCCGGTGTCAGACATAGACAGTGTCGAAATATTCGTCCCTGTCTACCTCCTTCAAGAGGAATAATTATTGCTCATAAAACATCTTCACCTGAAAAATTTCAGGAATTTTGAAAATGCCAGCCTCAATTTCGATAGAGGAATAAATTTTTTTCACGGAGACAACGGAAGCGGAAAAACAAACATGCTAGAAGCTCTGCATTATATTTCTTACGGAAAATCCATCAGAAACGCGCCAGAGGAGGAGCTTGTCAGATTTTCTTCAACGGGTTTTGCCGTATCCGTAACGTTTGAAAAAAAAGAGAAAGAGACAACGCTCGGCATTAAATATTCTGACAGAAAAAAAGAATTCAGGAAAAACGATATAAAGCTTGAAAAGAAATCCGACCTGATAGGCGAACTTGCCGTGATTCCTTTTTCTCCTGAAGATGCCGACGTCATCGCTCAAGGATCATCTCAGAGGCGCAGGGCATTAGACATACTCCTTTCTTCGGTTGACGGCGAATATTTGAAGTCGCTGAGATGGTACAACAAGACTCTGCGACAGAGAAACGCTCTTCTTGAAAGAATAAGAAACAAAGAAAGCAACAATTCTGAAGTCGCTTACTGGGATAAAATGCTTTCTCTTTACGGAGAATATCTGGTGTGTGAAAGGGGCAAGATCATAAATGTTCTTAAAGAGAACATTCTCAGGCTGATTGGCGAAATGGACATGTCTTTCGATAGTTTTGACATGAGATACGAACCTTCTGTGAAAAGCGGAGACATAGCGGTTAAAATGTCGGCAAACATAGTCAGGGACCTGGCTTTGATGACGACTTCTCAGGGACCCCACAGAGATGATTTTATCTTTTTTTTGAACGGCCTTGACGCTTCGAAATTTTCCTCGAGAGGACAACAGAGGCTTTTGTGTTTTTTGTTCAGACTTGCAGAGGTCGATATATACAGGAATTACGCCAATGAATACCCGGTTATTGTAATAGACGAGGCTTTTATTGAACTAGACGCAAAAACAGTTCTTAAGCTTGAGGACAAACTGGTTTCTTACCCTCAGGTCCTTCTCGCTTCAGCGGACAAGGGAGTTATTTCAGAAAAAAAAGTAAGTTCATTTTTCAACATCAGCAGCGGATATGTCGAAAAGAACAAAAAAAACAGGTGAAGGCAGATATAGAAAAACACTGTGGATAAATGATATAATACTTGATGTATTGGACGGCCTTTTCAGCAAATCTGAAGAAGGAATGCCGGGTGTTGTATGGAAAGACGCCGTTGGGTCACCGGTGAACATTCACACGAAACCAATATCGACGAAAGAAGGAGTTCTGACAGTCGAGGTGGAGAATCCGGTGTGGAGGCAACAGTTGGAATTTCTTAAAGAGGAGTTGAAGGATAAATTGAACAAAAAGCTTCCTGATAACAGAAAGATAAAAAAAATCAAATTCATCGGAGCGAAGGTATTCCGTTCGGAAAAAGAGGAGTAAAGATGAAAAAGAATGATTCAACATACGACTCATCTCACATTCAAATTCTGAAAGGCATTGAGGCGGTCCGCAGAAGACCCGCCATGTATATCGGCGATTCGAATGTCAACGGACTCCATCATCTCATCCAGGAAGTCGTTGATAATTCGATAGACGAATTCATGGCCGGTTACGGAGACAGGATAATAGTGACGCTTCACGAAGACAATTCGGTTTCGGTAGAGGATCACGGAAGAGGCATCCCGGTTGATTTTCACAAGCAGGAAGGCAAATCTGCTCTCGAAATAGTGCTCACTGTGCTTCACGCCGGCGGCAAATTTGACAGTCAAACCTACAAAGTGTCGGGAGGACTTCACGGAGTCGGCCTGAGTGTCGTCAACGCCCTTTCAAAATGGCTCGAGGTCGAAGTAAAGAGAGACGGGAAGAATCACGTTCAAAAATACGAAAAAGGAGTTCCCGTATCCGATATCGCCGTGTCGGAATCAGGCAGTAAAAAAACGGGAACTTTAGTTAAATTCCTTCCTGACCCCGATATTTTTGAAACCACAGTATTTTCGCTCGAAAGAATAACAGCCAGGCTTAAAGAGATTGCTTATCTCAATCCCGGTTTGACCGTTGATATAATAGACGAGAGGGGAGATTCTAAAAAGCAGTCTTTTTCTTTCAACGGCGGGATTAAAGACTTCATAAAATTCCTCGACAAGACTAAATCCCCAATGCATCAGGTGATATATTTCAACGCTGTACAGGAAAACGTCACGATAGAGGTGGCATTCGAATACAATAAAACCTACAACGAAACAGTGTTTTCTTTTGCGAACAATATCCACACGAAAGAAGGTGGAACGCATCTAACAGGATTCAGACAGGCGCTGACGAGAGTCATAAACGACTATGCCAAAAAAGAGAACTTTTTCAAATCCGTCAAGGATCTCGATTCACTTTCCGGAGAGGACGTTCGTGAAGGGTTGACGGCAATAGTGTCCGTAAAAATTCCTCAACCTCAATTCGAAGGTCAGACAAAGACAAAACTCGGAAACAGCGAGATAAAGGGAATGGTCTCATCATTTGTCGGGGAAGCGATGACGAGGTATTTTGAAGAGAATCCCCAGGACGCCACGGTGGTTGTGAGCAAGGTCGTCGATGCCGCCAGGGGAAGGCTGGCTGCGAGAAAGGCAAGAGATCTCGTCAGGAGAAAAGGGGCTCTCATGTCTGACGCTCTGCCAGGCAAACTCGCCGATTGTTCCGAAGAAAACCCGGAAAATTCGGAGCTTTTCATCGTCGAAGGCGATTCGGCGGGTGGATCCGCAAAACAGGGCAGAGACAGACATTTTCAGGCAATTCTTCCTCTGAGGGGAAAAATCCTCAATGTAGAGAAAGCGAGACTGGATAAGATACTTTCCAACGACGCCATCAAAACTGTCGTAGCGGCGATGGGCACAAGCATCGGCATTGAGGAGTTCGACATAACGAAAATCCGCTACAATAAAATCATAATAATGGCCGACGCCGACATTGACGGCGCTCACATAAAAACGCTTTTACTGACTTTCTTTTTCAGACACGCGAAACCGGTCATAGAATCGGGCTATCTTTACATAGCTCAGCCTCCGCTTTACGGAGTGAAAATCAAAGGTTCTAAAGAGATCAGGTACCTTTTCAGCGACGAAGAATTGAAAAAAATTCAGGAATCGGATAAAACTCTGACGGGAGTGCAAAGGTACAAAGGTCTCGGAGAGATGAATCCGGAACAGCTATGGGAAACCACAATGAATCCCGAAAAAAGAGTCATGAAGAAAGTGTCCATAGAAGTCGCAGAAGACGCGGAAGAGATATTTTCGATTTTAATGGGAGATGACGTTGAACCCAGAAGGGAATTCATTGAGAAAAACGCGATGAAAGTAAGAAATCTTGATATATGACGGAGGAACAGAAGTGCAAAAGAATTTGGAACCTATAAGCATAGAGAAAGAAGTACAGGATTCATACATAGATTACGCGATGAGCGTAAATATAGGAAGAGCCATTCCTGATGTGAGAGACGGGCTGAAACCGGTACATCGCCGGATTCTTTACGCGATGAAAGAAATTGGCCTTTATCACAACAAACCCTTCAAGAAATCCGCGACTGTCGTCGGAGAAGTGCTTGGAAAATTTCACCCTCACGGAGACGCGGCCGTTTACGACACACTGGTCAGGATGGTGCAGGATTTTTCCCTGAGATACCCTCTGCTGGAAGGCCAGGGCAATTTCGGAAGCGTGGACGGAGATTCTGCCGCGGCATACAGATACACGGAAACCCGACTGGGTAAAATAGCCGCCGAGCTTCTGGCGGATATAGATAAAGATACGGTTGATTTTATTCCGAATTTTGACGGATCCCAGTCGGAACCTGTTATTCTGCCGGCAAAATTCCCCAATCTCCTCGTCAATGGATCGTCCGGAATAGGGGTCGGCATAGCCACGAATATACCGCCTCACAACATATCTGAGATAATAGACGCCTGCATCGCTTTGACTGACGACCCCGAACTCGATGACAAAAAACTTCTCAAACTTGTCCCGGGACCTGATTTTCCCACGGGAGGGATAATAATCGGCACAAAAGGCATAAGATCCGCTTACGCTACGGGAAGGGGTCAAGTCGTAGTCGAATCCAAAGTGCATATAGAAGAACCGAAAAAATCTTCAAAGGAAAAAATCATAATTGACGAGATACCCTATCTGGTGAACAAATCTGCTCTCATAATGAAAATAGCTGAACTCGTCAAAGAAAAGAAAATCGAAGGAATTTCAGACATAAGAGACGAATCGGACAGAACAGGCATGAGAATCGTCGTCGACATAAAAAAGGATTCTGATTCGAGAATAGTCCTCAATCAACTGTTCAAACACACCCAGCTGAGGGCTTCTTTCAGCTGTCTCATGCTTTCCATTGTCGACGGCGCTCCAAAAACGCTCTCACTCAGGCAAATGCTGAAATGTTTCCTCGATCACAGAGAAATAGTTGTAAAAAGGAGAACGCAATTTGAACTGGGGGAGGCGGAAAAACGGGCTCACATACTCGAGGGACTGAAAAAAGCGCTCGCGAACATTGACGCCGTCATTGATACGATAAAAAAATCGACAGACACCGAAACGGCAAACAAAAACCTGCAGAAAAAATTTTCTCTGACCGAAATTCAGGCTCAGGCGATTCTCGACATGAAACTTGCAAGGTTAACTTCCCTGGAAGCGAAAAAAATCGAGGACGAGTATCTTTCACTAATAAAAGAAATCGCCAAACTCAGAGCCATTCTCGAATCGAGACAGCTTCTTCTTAATCTTTTAAAAGACGAATTCAGGCAGATTAAATCGGTTTACGGGGACAAGAGAAGAACCGAGATAAGACACGACGAACTTGAAGAAGTAAACATAGAAGATCTCATACAGGAAGAAGACGTAGTCATTACCCTGACAAAAAAAGGTTACATAAAAAGACTTTCGGTTTCAGCCTACAAACAGCAGTCGAGAGGCGGAAAAGGAGTGATAGGCACCAAAGCCTATTCCGAGGATTATGTGATAGACCTTTACGTCGCTTCCACACACGATTACCTGCTTTGTTTCACAGACAGGGGAAAACTTCACTGGCTGAGAGTTTTCAACATACCTGAAGCGGCAAGAGACGCCAGGGGGAGATCTCTTGCCAACATACTCGATCTCTCGAAAGAAAACATAAAGAATGTTTTGTCCGTCAGAGATTTTTCAAAGGATAAATTCATTTTGATGTTGACAAAAAAAGGCAACGTAAAAAAGTGTTCTCTCGATGTGTTTTCCAGACCGCAAAAACGCAGTATAAAAGCGCTTTCTCTTGAATGGGACGACGAACTTGTAGACGCCACTGTCACTAACGGAGAAGACGACATTCTTTTGGCAACCCGCAAAGGAAAAGCAATTTGCTTCTGTGAAAAAGAAGTGCGAAAAATGGGCAGGACTGCGGGAGGAGTAAAAGGCATAAAACTTGACAACGGGGATTATGTAGTGGGAATGGTCAGGATAGACAAGCAGGAAGACAAAAAAACACTCATCTTCACGGCTTGTGAAAATGGTTTTGGAAAGCTCACTTACGATGAAGATTATCCCCGCCACCACAGAGGAGGGAAGGGAGTCATCGGAATAAACACAAGTGAAAGAAACGGAGACGTTGTCACTGTCATCGCTCCAACCGAGGACGATGAACTGATCCTGATCAGCCAGACAGGGAAGGTGATAAGAATCCCTGTCAATGAAATAAGAAAAACGGCGAGAAATACGCAGGGCGTGCGGTTGATGAGACTCGAAGAGGACGGCAAACTCGTCGGTGCGGCTCTCGTATCTCAAAATGACTGAAAGGGGGTAGAATGAAGAAAAACATAAACGAGTTGATTCAGGACCTTGTCGACAGAAAAGAAATCGTTCTTGACATAGACGGACAGAGAGCCGCGAAACAGCACGCGAAAAACAAAAAAACGGCCAGAGAAAGATTGTCTTTACTTCTCGACAAAGGTTCCTTCATAGAAACCGACATGCTCATACACCACAGAGCCGAACAATTCGGCATGAAGGAAAAAGAACTGCCCGGTGAGGGGGTCGTGACAGGATACGGATTTATCAACGGAAGGCTCGTTTACGTTTTTTCTCAGGATTTCACTGTTTTCGGCGGCGCTCTCGGCGAAATGCACGCGTTAAAAATTGCTAAAATTCAGGATCTTGCTCTCAAAACTGGAGCTCCGGTAATCGGGATAAACGATTCGGGAGGCGCGAGAATTCAGGAAGGAGTCGATTCACTTCACGGCTACGGTCAGATATTTTTCAGAAATTCAAGAAGCTCGGGAGTTATACCGCAGATCAGTATAATACTCGGACCCTGCGCAGGCGGAGCGGTTTACAGTCCGGCTCTGACGGATTTCGTTTTTCTCGTCGACGGCGTGAGCAACATGTACATAACGGGACCGAAAGTCATAAAAGCGGTCACTGCAGAAGACGTCTCCTCCGAAGAACTCGGAGGCGCATACACTCACAACGCAGTGAGCGGAAACGGACATTTCATAGCTCAGAACGAAGAAGAATGCTTCGAAATGGTAAAAAAACTCCTGTCTTATATACCTTCGAACAACATGGATGATCCTCCATATCACAACTCAGGCGACGACATAAACCGCGCCGACATGGACTTGAGATATCTGGTTCCGACCGAAAGCAAACAGTCTTACGATGTCGTCGAGGTTATAAAAAAAATAGTCGATGACGGTGATTTTTTCGAGGTTCAGCCGCTGTATGCGCAGAACATGGTGATCGGGTTTGCCCGCATAGCAGGTATTTCAGCAGGTATTGTCGCAAACCAGCCAAAGGTTCTCGCCGGATGCCTGGACATAAACTCATCGGACAAAGCCGCGAGATTCATAAGGTTTTGCGACGCTTTTAATATCCCCATCGTAACTTTCGTTGACACACCTGGGTTTCTGCCGGGTAAAACGCAGGAATTCGGAGGGATTATACGGCACGGAGCTAAATTGCTTTACGCGTATTCGGAGGCGACTGTACCCAAAATTAACGTAACCCTTCGGAAGTCTTACGGAGGCGCCTCGGTGGCTATGTGCAATAAAGACCTAGGAGCCGATTTTGTGATGGCCTGGCCTCAGGCTGAAATAGCTGTTATGGGTGCCGAAGGCGCCGTTGATGTCATTTTCAGCAAAGCCATAAATGCCGCGGCAGATCCGGCAGATAAAAGAAAGGAATTAATAGAACAATATACTTTTACCGCGACTAATCCTTACGAAGCGGCGAAAAAAGGCCTCGTCGACATGATCATTCTTCCTGAAGAAACGAGACTGAGACTTGCGAGTGCTCTGTCAATTCTCGTCACGAAACAGGATTCTCTTCCCTCAAAAAAACACGATAACATGCCGCTGTGAGGAGACGATATGAAAGAAATACCTGAAGAAAAATTTGTTCTCATTTTTGCGGCCCTTTCGGAATATTTCAAAAATGAGAGGATAGCCTGCAAGATCCTTTCAATAAAACCTGTTCACACGAGTGATATAAATCTTTGGGGCATAACAAGACGTCAAATGGTGTTGTCCCAAAAATTTTCATTGAAGAGAGGGTGGAAGAAATGAAGAGAAAATATGAAATTATGTTCAAAGGAAAAAAATTCGAAGTAGAGGTCGAAGAAGTAACTTCACCTGAACAGATAAGAACTGTCGCTCAGTTAAACAAACCGTACATCCCTCCTTCTCCCCAAATTGTTCCAAGAGAGACTGTTTCAAAAATCGAAACTCAAAAACCGAAGTCTTCGGGACAAGGAAAAAAAGTAACGGCGCCTATGTCAGGTACCATTCTGTCAATTGATGTAAAAATAGGCGATGAAGTGAAAACGGGCGATTTGCTTCTCAAACTCGAAGCGATGAAAATGGAAACCGCGATCAACGCGAATGATGACGGAAAAGTTACTGAAATATTCTGCTCGAAAGGACAAAGCGTCATGGCGGGTGAACCTTTGATAGGAATGGAGTGAAAATGTCAGTAAAAATTACAGAGACCGTTTTCAGGGACGCTCATCAGTCTTTGATGGCGACCCGTTTCAGGACAGAAGACATGATCCCCATCCTCGAGAAGATGGATCAGATGGGTTATTGGTCCTTCGAAATGTGGGGTGGGGCGACCTTTGATGCTGCCCTGAGATATCTGAAGCAAAGTCCATGGGACAGGATAAGGGAATTCAAAAAAAAGGTAAAAAACACACACCTTCAGATGCTTCTCAGAGGTCAGAACCTTGTAGGGTACAGGCATTACGGGGACGATATTCTCGAGAGATTTGTCAAAAAAGCGTTTGATCTCGGAATTGATGTTTTCAGGATATTCGATGCTCTCAACGATATCAGAAACATGGAAAAAGCCATCGAAACGGCTAAAAATTGCGGGGCGATTGTTCAGGGAGCTGTAAATTACACAATCAGCCCGGTTCACACTCTGGACACGTTCGTCAATGTAGGCAAACAGCTGAAAAACCTCGGTGTCGACATAATATGCATTAAAGACATGGCGGGCCTGATATCACCGACTGCGGCATACAATCTGGTCACAAAAATGAAAAAAGAGATTAAACTGCCGATTTGTCTCCACAGCCATTGCAGTGCAGGATTGGCTCCCATTAGCTACTACGCGGCGGCACAGGCAGGAGTTGACCACCTCGACACGGCGATTTCACCTCTCTCACAGGGTACTTCCCAACCTACAACCGAAAGTATTGTTGAAGCCCTGAAAGAAACAAAAACGCCGACGGATGTTAAAGACGAGCATTTCCCCGAGCTCATAACGTATTTTAATTCGATCAGGGAAAAATATTCAAACTACTGGATAGAACTGGCCGAAAGAGTAGACGTCAGAGCGCTCATTTATCAGGTACCGGGAGGAATGTTTTCAAATCTGGTCAGCCAGCTTGAAAAACAGGACGCCATGGACAAGTTTGAAGACGTTCTCAAAGAAATCCCCAAAGTGAGAGAAGAACTCGGTTGGGTGCCTCTCGTTACGCCAACGAGCCAGATAGTCGGGACTCAAGCAGCGATGAACGTTCTTCTCGGAGAGAGATACAAAGTGGTAATTAAAGAGGTCAAAGATCTTTGCAGGGGACTGTATGGAAGGACTCCTGCGCCCATTGACAAAAAAATAAAGAAACTGGCGATCGGGGACGAAGAGGTAATTACAGGCAGACCGGCCGAAACGATAGGCAACGAATGGGAAAAAGTTAAAAAAGAGATCGAAAACGTAACTCAGGATGAAGAAGACATCATTTCGTACGCCTTGTTTCCCCAGCCGGCAAGAGAATATTTCGAATACAGAAAAAATCCGATGCAGCAGAAGGAGAAACAGGAAAAAGACGCCAGAAATTTATTCGTACCGCAGAGTCATCCTTCGAGAAAATTTGTAATTTCTGTTGAGGGAGAGGATTACGAAGTGGGTGTGACCGAAATCGGACATTACGCCTACGACGCTTACGAAGATTGAAAAAAGTGGGGAGGAAAACCACCTCCCCGCTTTTTTAGTGTGTTTCCTTGTATTTTTTCAAGATATCCAGGACGCAGTCGATATCGAAAGCGGTGTGATCGGCGTTGACCTGAAATCTTATGGTCTCGTCGCCTTTTGGAACAACCGGATAATTTAAACCGGTAGCCAGGACGCCGTTGTCTATGAGGAACTTAACGAGTTCGGCTGTTTTTTCTGTATTCCTGACGAGGACAGGAACTATCGGGTGATCGCTGACGATAATCTCGAATCCCAGGTCCAGAAGACCTTTTTCGAACTTTTTAGTCATATTCCTCAAATGTTCGAGTATTTCGGTGCCTTGTTTACTTTCGAGTAATTCGAGTACTTTTATTACAGCCGCAGCTTCGGAGGTGGTTATTGGATTCGAGTATATATACATAGGTGCCGATTCTCTGAGGAAGGTGACTATGGTTTCGCTTGAAGTTATGTATCCGCCATTTACTCCGTAAGCTTTTCCAAGAGTGCCTATCAAAACGTCAACTTTTCCGCAGTTTGTGTATTCTTCGGTTCCGCGTCCGGTCTTGCCGAAAGCCCCCACACCGTGTGAATCGTCGACAACGAGGACTATGTTCTCGTCGAACTTGCTGTCGTATTTTTTTATGACTTCGGAAATTTTATCGAGGGGGGCGTAATCTCCTCTCATGCTGAAAATCCCGTCAGTGACAACCAGAATTCTGGAAGCTTTCCCGACGTAACTTTTTATTTTTTCGTCGAGGTCGTTTACGTCGTTGTGCTTATATATGGTTTTGTCCTTGGGTCTGGAAAGTCTGACCGCGTTTATTATGCAATTGTGGTTCAGTTCATCGCTTATGATTACAGTGTCAGGCGACGCCAGCGTGGCAAGAGTTCCCATGACTGTAACATAAGCGGAGCTGAAGATCATCGCTTCTTCTCTGCCGTGAAATTCGGCCAGTTTTTTTTCAAGGTCCCTGTGAGGTTTGTGACTGCCGCTGATAAATCTTACGGCACCCGGCCCAACGCCGTATTCCCTCACCGCGTGTTCCTCGGCTTCAACAACTTCTTTTCTGAGGGACATTCCGAGATAGGAATTCGAATTCATTTTGATGTATTCTCTGTTTTCAAAACCTTTTAGAATGTACCGTGGTCCTTTTTCGTCCTGTGGTTTGATTATTTTTTCGATTATGAATTCCTTGCCTTTGGCGGTGCCTTTTTTCCTGAGGTCGGAAACAGAGCATTTCAGAACGTTTTCAAGTTTATTGACCGGCATTTTTCCTCCGATTATCCTTTGAGTTTATGAGTCAGTTTTTCCAGCATATCTTTTGTCATTGCGGAAAGATCGTAGTCAGGTTTCCAGCCCCATTCGTTCTTGGCTGCGCTGTCATCGAGACTGTTAGGCCAGGAATCCGCTATTGCCTGTTTTACCTGATCTATTTCGTATGAAATTTCGAACGAAGAAACGTGTTTTTTAATTTCCCGAGCGAGAAGCTCCGGAGTACAGCTGAACGCGGTGACGTTAAAAGCGTTTCTGTGCTTTAGCCTTGAAGGATCAGCCTCCATGACATCAACGGTCGCCTTGATGCAGTCAGGCATATACATCATGTCGAGCATCGTATCTGATTTCAGGAAACAGCTGTATTTGCCTGTTTTAATGGCTTCGTAAAATATTTCAACGGCGTAATCGGTAGTTCCTCCTCCGGGAAGAGTTTCGTAGGAAATTATGCCTGGGTATCTTAGACCTCTGGCGTCAACATCGAACCTCTTGAAGTAGTAATCGCTAAGAAGTTCTCCGGCAACTTTAGTCACTCCATACATGGTTGAAACCCTTTGAATAGTGTCCTGGGGTGTTTTGTCTTTGGGGGTTTCAGGACCGAATGCGGCTATGGAACTGGGAATGAAAACCGCGCACTTTTTTTCTCTGGCTAATTCAAGTACGTTGTATAGTCCGTTGATATTAATGTCCCAAGCGAGCTGGGGATTCTTTTCACCTGCGGCTGAAAGAACGGCGGCAAGATGATAAATAGTGTTGATTTTGTATTTTTCTGCAATTCTGCCGAGAGCTTCGGGATTTCTGCAGTCAACCGTTTCGCATGGACCCGAATCCTTAAGTTTCTGAGTCGGCTGGGTCCTGTGAATGCCGGCGACTACGTTTTCATTTCCATATCTGCTTCTGAGGTACATAGTCAGCTCTGATCCAATCTGTCCTACAGAGCCGGTTACAAGTATTTTTTTCAACATGCCTCCTTTAGAGCGTTTTGAGTATAAAATGGGGTCGAAAACGGAATATTACTTTAAAAAGAGACCACAGTCAATTGCGTGTTGTCGAAATCTGACAAATCTAAAAATCTTCACGGGTTCCTGTCAGAGATGCGGCGACGGTTCGCTCGGAATCGGCACTGTCGGTTTCTCCTATTGACTCATAGACCATTGCCAGGGCCAAATGAGTCTGAACCGACTGGTAATCCAGAGAGACTGCTTTTTTAAGAGACAATAGAGCTTTTTCGATTTCGCCCGAGTAAAAAAAACACAAACCTAGATTGTTGTACCCCGCGGCAAAATCAGGACGTAAACCGACAGATTTTTCAAGAAGACGGATCGCATTGCCGTAATCGGCGGATTCGGAATATAGAAGTGAGTAATTGAAGTAATTTTCGTGGTTTTCGGGGTTGATTGATATCGCTTTTTCATAATTTTCGGCGGATTCTTTAATCAACCCTTTTCTCTGGTAGATTCTGGCAATGCCTGAATATGTCGTTTCTGAAAATTTGTCGTACGAAAGGATAGAAAGGTAGATATTCAGAGCCGAGTCCTGAAAACCGAGGTTTTCGTATTTTGCTCCGAGGTTGAGACGCGCTTCTGTATAACGGGGATTTAAATAAACGGCTTTTTTCCAGTTTTCAACTGAAAGAGAATCATGTCCCATTCGGGAATAAAGAACAGCCAAGTTGTTGTATGATCTGGCTTCGTTGGGGTTATATAGGATTTCAAGTTCGTAGAACTTTTCTGCGCTTTTCAAATCTCCTGTATTGTATGATATCAGTCCCAGATTAAGATTTGCCCTGGGATAGCCCGGTTCTAGCCTGAGGCAATTCTGAAATTCTGAAGCCGCGATTCTGAAATCCGATTCTGCGTAGTATTTCAAACCGAGGTTGAAATGGTACATCGCCGCCGAAGAAAATTCCGACCTGACGAACCGGTAATTTGAAATACCGAGAAACGCGAGAAAAAGCAAGGACGATGGAACCGAGATTTTTTTGTTATTTGCTTCCCTTATGACAGTCACGGCGAAAAAAGCGGCGAATAGAGTGAAAAACTGCAGAAGAGGGGCTCTCAGCCTGCTGAAAACGCAAAAAACGATGATGGAAGCCGAATATGACAGTATCAAAAGTGCGGGAATCACTGAAGTTTTCCTCTTTTTGAAAAACGCCAGAAACATTCCCGAAATACCCATGGGCACAATTATTCCGGAAGGGACATAAAGCCAAAAATCACCGAAAAGAGGTATCTTTTTCACCAGGGCTGAAACATAAGTGCCCTTGGAAGCCAGATAGATGTTCTGATTGTTGGGTATCTCGTATCCGTTAATAAAATAAAGGATTTTCATAAGCATTAACTTCGCGAACGTTCCCGGCTTTTTTGCTATTTCGCCCAGCGCTTTTTTAAACCAGAAATTGGAAGCTTCCGAAGGTCTCATCGGCTTGCCCGTTTCTCTTTCTGCCAGGGCAATTTCGTCCCAGTCGTCACCCGTTCCGGGTATTACTGCCGACATGCCGTCTGAAAAAGTATTATTACCTATATAAAATATTACACCTCCCTGGGAAGAAATCGGAACGAAATCATTTCCAACGGCATAATTCCTGATTGTGACAGGAAGAACTGTGATTAAAAGGCCGGCGAGGATCAAAGCAAGTTTCGGTATAAAATCCTTTTTACCTGACAAAGTAATTATGAGGAGAAATATAAAAACCGGCGCGAGGAAATTCGGTCTGGTTATCGAGGTCAATCCGAAGCATATTCCAGATGCAAAGTGAAGGAGCAAAGATTTCGTTTCGAAAGCTTTCATGAAAACCGCCGCCGACACGAGCATGAAAAAAGATAAAAGCGTAGGCATTAGAAGTTCGCCCGAAAAATATATTGACACGCCGTTTAAAGCGGACAGCACGAAAGCGGTCCACCCCGCGGCTCTTCCGAACAATTTTCTGGCGGTAAAGAAAACCAAAACCGTAGTAGCCGAACCCATCATAACCTGGATCAGTCTCGGCACCGCGTAATTATGTCCGAAAAGCGCGTAGATCAAACCCAAAAAATACTGATACAGCGGGGCCTTGTGAAATATTTCGTTCCCCAAAAGGTTTCCACCGGCTATTTGCTGTGCGTATTTGTCGAAATACAAAGGATCTCCGAATGGAAAAGAGAAAAACGGATTCTTTGAGATCTGCAGTAAGTATATAATTCCCGCCGCGGTGTATACGGAAGTTAATAAAAGCAGGATTGTAAATTCTTTTTTTCCCGCAGTCGTTTTTATTGATTCACTCCGAAGTTTGTCTGTTTAGTTTACAGAGTTGTTTCTTTTGCTGAAGATTCTGTTTTATAATTTCTTTTTGTGATATTCAGGTTATTATAACAGATGTTTTGAACATTTGAAACTGCCTTGACGGCAAAGAGAGGACAGCATGATATATTCGAGAAATATTAGATTTTCTTCTTCCGAAGCAAGGCTGTCAAAGCTTCTCGCTCAAAGATTGATGGAAGGAGCCGACAAAAAAAGAATAGACGAAAAAATATGGGACCTTTTCGGCGAAGAATGGGCAATAATGTTCACTGATCTGACGGGTTTTTCCAGAAAAGTCGAGCAGTTCGGGATAGTCCACTTTCTACAGACAATTTATGAATCCGAAAGACTTTTGGTTCCTGTGATAGAAGAGTTTGACGGAATTCTTATAAAGATGGAAGGCGACAGCATGCTCGTCATATTCCGGAACGTCAATAAGGCCGTCGAGTGTTCGAGAGCCATGCAGGAGTGTCTTGAAGAGTATAACAGAACCAGGGCAGACGAAGAGAAGGTTCTTCTGTGCGTCGGAATAAGCTGCGGAAAGATCCTGAAAATCGGCGATTTCGACGTTTACGGATCCGCGGTCAACAAAGCGAGTAAACTCGGAGAGGAAGTAGCATCAGCCGGAGAAGTTCTTTTAACAGAAGATGTTATCGGACTATGCGGAAGCGATTTCAAATTCAAAGAAAAACAGGCCAAAAATGTTTCAGAAGAGTTGGGAAAAATATTCATACTGGATCGAAGCGCGGCAGGAGAAATATTTGAATAAGACAACGCGATCGGCATTACTGGCAATAACATTGTTAATTATTTTGTCCTGCGGGAAATCGATCAAACCAAGCGGAAAATTGGTCGGCAGAGATCCTTACGGTATCCTCGGAAAAAATGCAGAAGCCCTCGGCGGAATCGGCAGAATACTGACGCACAGAACAGTTTATACAGAAGGCAGAATTTCAATTGAAGGGACTCAAATACAGGGAACATTTAAGAGCCTGACACAGCTTGAATCGTATGAAAAAACAGAAGCGGATTTCGGCTCGATGAAAGTAATTTCCGGATGCGACGGTGAGGTTAACTGGCGGATAGACATAAACGGCAATCTTGTTGTCGAGGAGGACGAAAGAACACTTTCGAGAATAGAGATAAAAAAGCTATTCTCCTCGCACGCCGAGCTCGACAGGAATTCGGATATATTCAACATCAGATGTCTTGGATTGGACACGGCGTACGATGTTCCTCTTTTTGTTATAGAGCTGACAAATTCTCTGAATCAAGACACTGTCATAAGATACTACGACACTTCGTCATATCTTCTCGTCAAAGAGACCGTCCTGACGCCTGAGATGAGGACGATTTCACTGATGTCCGACTTCAGGGAGGTAGAAGGCGTCACCTACCCTTTCAAGACTGTTGTTCTGATAGACTCTTTGTACATGAAACAAGTGATTGAAATTGATTCCATTTCAGTGATCAGTCCTGTAGAGCTTTCAACTTTCAAACCGCCTTCTGATCAGTATGGAGATTAAGTTCTTGAAAGCGGCAGTGCATACAATCTGTCTTAATTATTTTGATTTTATTGAACAAGAACTTTGACGGGCACCGAGTATCCTGTGGAGTAATACGATCCAGTGTCCGTGAAAAGAGTTCTTCTGTAAATGGCGTCAAAAGTGAAAATGATAATCTCAGCGAGAGAAGTGTCTCCGAGAGCGAATCTTCTTCTGTGAATGCCGTGTTGTGTTTCAGCCAGAATACCTCTTTTGTGATTGTTCGGCCATGAAAAATGGAGAAAAGCGCAAGCCGTATCTCCGCTCGAAAAAAGAACAATTGTGAATGAATCGTTCTGACGGATCTGGACGATTTCGTTGAGACTGTCCGTCACTCTGTGAATGTGCTCAAAATAGTTTCTGTCGAGAAAAAAAGTAGTGTCCTGACAGACAATCAATACGCTGTCAATTATCACTCCCGATCCTGCCGAGCGGACTTGAGTCATCGAC
The DNA here is from genome assembly GCA_016934535.1 of candidate division WOR-3 bacterium. Classification (NCBI taxonomy): domain Bacteria; kingdom Pseudomonadati; phylum Caldifarciminota; species Caldifarciminota bacterium. The sequence goes on along the minus strand of JAFGSQ010000014.1, from coordinate 21,419 downwards.
AAGCCTCTCAATCTCCAACCCCTGTCCGGATCGGTAATCGACCCTACTCTTTCAAATCTGGCGACTCTTGTTACGTTGTCCGAATAAGATTTTATTACCGAATCCATATAAAAACTGTCGGTATAAAAAATGCGAAAAGGACCTGAGACGGAGAAAACAAAAGATACATCGGCTGTGTCGCCGTGAATATCAATGTCCAAATCCTTTGTCAGTTCGTACGGGATTCCTCGATACCAAAAAATGGGTATTATATCGTATTTGTTGAAGGTTCCGCCGGATATTGTATCTTCTGTGCCGTAATGCGAAGGATCTCCGAGAAGGTTGGCGTATTCGTCGTTGATGAGGTCGGTTATTGCCTGGTTGTCCAGATGACCCGGTTCGGGATTTTCCGGGGAATTTGTTTTTGAACATGAAAAGACAATTGACAAAATCACTGTGATAAAAAGCATTAAATGTCTGAGTTTCATATAGCCTCCTTTTTAACAACCCGAGTCAATCATAATAATTGCACGACAGACTCCACTCATTATATCATACTAATTACCGATGATAGATGAAATATCTGCCTTATTACCCGGTTTTATATCGGAGAAAATAAACGAGAAAAGAAAAAAAGGATCGTTTCGGGGATCCGCACTTTTTGTCGATATAACAGGTTTTACATCTAAAACTGAAAATCTTTTCAAGAGGGGCGACACAGGCGCGGAAACGATTTCTAAAATCCTTTTTGCCGCCTTTGACGAACCGGTCAGGATCGTTTACGAAAACAACGGATTTGTGTCAGGTTTCGCCGGAGACGCATTTCTCGCTTTATTCCCTGAAGACAGCGGAAAAAACCTTTCAAAAGCAGTAAATTCCATGCCGGTAACTTTCAGAAAGGGAGTAGCGAAGGGGCTTTCACTCAAATTCGGCAAATCAACCGGTGATATAAAATGGGGAATAACAGGAAATTCGGAAAGATCATGTTATTATTTTGCCGGAGAAGCCGTTAAAAAAGCATTCAAAACCGAGAATCGGAAAAAAACGCGTTCAACAGAAGTGATGCGAAAAACCATTATAAACGAAACCACGGTAGCTCCCCAGAATATTCTCGGCAGATTCATTCCTCACTCTGTTTTTAGCGCGTGCAGAAGAGCTGAGATCAGATTGATCGTTCCTGTCTTTGTCAATTTCGGAAACGACGACTCCTATGGTTTCGTAGATAAAGTGACCAGAACATGCACGGATCTCTCGGTAAAGTATTACGGTCTATTCAACAAGGTTGAATACAGCGACAAGGGGCTTACAGCCCTCGTTATTTTCGGCGCCCCCAAGGCGAGAGAAAACGCCGACTTGCTTTCATTGAGATTCGCCGCTGATGTAGTTTCAAAAATTCACGGAGCCAAAGCAGGTTTGGATTACGGACTTTCATATGCGGGGCTGACAGGGTGTCTGTTCAGGAACGAATGGACCGTTATCGGTGATGTCGTGAATACTTCCGCCCGCCTGATGGCAAGAGCCGAACCTGGCGAAATAATCGTTTCGGAAACACTTGCCCGGTGCTCGTCTGACATTGCCTCTTACGATTTGTACAATACTGAAAGGCTCAAGGGCAAGAAAAAAAAACAGGATCTGTTCGTCTTGAAGGGATTGAAATTTGTCTCAAATCCGAGATATCAAACGCCTTTCTCGGGCAGAAAGATCGAAATGGCAAAACTGTCACAATCCGTATTGTCTATCTTTTCAAAAAATGAAAAAAAACCTGTTTTGATAATTGGGGACGTGGGAATTGGAAAAACCAGGCTCGTCGATGAATTCATAAAAAAACTGGACGATCGGTACGCGGTAAATCACCTCAGGTGCGACGGGACGATAAAAATTCCGTGGAATCCTTTTAAACCCTGGATACTGGAACAGATGAATATAAAAGACGAGTCCCGAAAATCGGCATACATGAAAATCCAAAAGAGTCTGTCGGGACCTCTTGAACATCTCAGGCCTTACGCAAGTTTTATCGCTTCAATGTGCGGTTACAAGATTTTAAAAAGCGCTTACGAGCAATCAGAGGAAAAAGACAGAGTTGAAAATCAAATTTACTGCCTTATAGACCTAATAAAAGCGAATTCAAGAGGAAGAAAAATTATTCTCGTGGTCGATGACTTTCAGTTCGTTGACGAATTGTCGAGGAAGTTTTTCCTGCGTCTTCTGAAACATCAAACGGATTTTAATGCGGCAGTAATTATCGTTTCGAGAGAATGCAAATTGGTTACCGATTTTGTGAAAGGGCTGGATTATCAGAGGATAGATTTGAAACCAATGAGTGTAAAGTGTATTGAAACCATTATCGGACACTACGGATTCACCGAACAATTAAAAATGGGGAAAGAACTCCTCATAAAATCCCAGGGCAACCCGTTTTTCGCCGAACAGCTGGCTATCACACTCAAAGAAAGCTTTGGCGAGGAACATAGTGTGAATTCTAAAGTCATGCTTCCTACAACTCTATACGGCGTTTTGACTTCGAGGATTGACACGCTTGAGGAAACGACGAGAAATACAGTAAAAACAGCTTCAATCCTGGGTTACTCATTCATGAAGGACATTCTTTCCGATATTCTGGCGACAAAAAAAACCGAACTTGAAAAATCTATTATCGAAGCAGTTGAAAAAAATGTTTTCATCGAGAAGGGTGCAAAGACGTTGTCTTTTTCTCACAATCTTCTGCAGGAGGCAGCTTACCAGCTTCTCATGCCTTCTGAAAGGCAGGAACTGCACAAAAAAGCTTTGTCGGCAATGGAGCAGGGAAAAATCGGAGAAACTGAAGCGGCCATGATCTATGAGCAAGCCAAAAAAAGCGGCGTAACCGGAAAATGGCTGTATTGGGCTGACCTTCACGTTAAAAACCTCATGGAGAAGTACGCGCTGGAAGACGCTGAAAAAATATGTTTTGAAATGGCAGAAAGCCACAGGAAAAAAGGCAACGACCTGCAATATGCCGAAGTCATGCTGAAAATCGGGCAGATCCTTGAAACAAAAGGTGAAAAAAAGAACGCTTTAAAAACATTAAAAGATTCTCTCCTGTCGGCAAAAAAGTCAGGATCAGAGAGTATTGAAGCAAAGATCACGGTAAATATTGCAGGTGTTCAAGTGGCGATGGGCGATATCTTGGAAGCTGAAACGACATTAAAAGAAGCGGCAAATCTCATATCGAAGACCAATGACCCATTAACTACTCTCGACGCGATAAACATGATGGGCTTGATTTACAGGAACCACGGAAATTACAGAGAAGCAATTGAAAAATACAAGCAAGCGCTCGAAACCGCATCCGATAACGCGCTGGCTTTTGGACAGATAAAAGTTTTGATGAACATGGCAGCGGTTTACAATATGCTTTCTGAATACGAGAATTCGGAAAAATGCCTGAAAAGATGTATAGGTTTGAAGGAATTCAGAGAAAACAGGCGATTGATGGCCGGGGTTTATAACAATTTAGGCATAAACTACCTGAAAAGAAGTTTTGTCAGAAAATCACTTTCATACTTTATAAAGTCTTACGAGATAAAGAAAAAAATCGGAGACATGTCCGGTCAAGCCTCTTCGCTTCACAATTTGGGTTCTATCTACATGAAGCTGGGCAATAAATTAAAAGCTGCTGAGTTTCTCGAACAGGCCGTGAACATTTACAGAAGGACAGAAGTAAAATTAGGATTAATGCACACATTGAGCACCATGGGCGCTTTGTTCGAAAATGAATTGGAAAAAGCTTTGAAATTTTACAGTGAAGCTCTTGAAATTGCCGAGAAAACCAAATCAGGAGACGAAGCAGTAATACTTTTCAACATTGGAGAAGCCTTCAGGGTGTCTGGCAATAAGGAAAAAGCGGCAATTCATTACAAGAAATCTTTGAAAGCCGCGGAGCGTCGTAGGGATGAAAATCTGAGAAAAATGATAGTTAAAACGCTGAACGGGATTAAAAAAAATGATTAAAAAAGTAATACTTTTCGGAAAAGGATCTCTCGCGGTTAAGATTGCGGATTATTTTTACTGCAGCCGCATTTTCGAACTGACATTCGTTGTTCCTGTTGTTCCGGAGCCTTTATGGACGGAGTCACTTATTGCCTGGTGTGAAAATAACGGTGTGCCTTTCGTTGAATCGGGCCTTTTTTCGGATCTTCGCCAGGAAGAAAAAATCGACCTGGGCGTTTCAGTTTTTTATGACAGAATCTTCCCAAAAAAATACATAGAAAGATTCGGAAAAATGATAAATATTCACCCGGGGCTTCTACCGGAATACAGAGGCCTGAACCCGGTCAATTGGGCTCTGAAGAACAACGAAAAATTTCACGGTGTAACGATCCACGAAATAACGGAAAAGATAGATTCCGGGGCTGTAATATCGCAGGTTAAATTCCGGATTTTCCCGGACAAGGAAGAAGTCGAAGACGTTTATAAAAAAAGCCTCGATTTTGCCTGGACTTTGTTCCTTCAAACTATAGAGAAAATCGATGACATAAAACCGGTCGCTCAGGACGAAAGCGCTGCTAAATACCACGGTGCGAAAGACAGGAAATTGCTTGGCGACAGGCGTGAATTCACAAGAAATTTGTCTCTCAAGAAAGGAGACGGAATTTGAATTACTGCATGATATCAGAAGACGTTAAACTCGGTAAGGGAGTGAAGATTTTCAGCTTCGTCAATCTTTATGGGTGTGAGATAGGCGATGGAAGTAAAATCGGAGCGTTCGTCGAGATACAAAAAAACGCGAAAATAGGAAAGAATTGTAAAATTTCGAGTCACACTTTTATTTGCGAAGGCGTTTACATTGAAGACAATTGTTTCATTGGACACGGAGTTGTTTTCATCAATGATAAATATCCCCGCTCCGTGACGGAGAACGGTTCTCTTCAAACGGAAAAAGACTGGGCCTGCGTTCCTACATATGTCCGCAGGGGAGCTTCCGTGGGCAGCGGTGTCACTGTTTTGTGCGGTGTGACTATAGGCGAAAACGCCGTCATCGGAGCCGGAGCCGTTGTGACAAAAGATGTTCCTGCAAATTCAGTGGTCGCGGGAGTTCCCGCCCGGTTGTTGGGAAAAACCGGAAACGGAGAGTGACATTTCAAACGGTTTGTTTCTGAATGAAGTTGAATAATTCGTTTTCACCGATTATTTTCACACCGAGAATTTTGGCTTTTTCTAGTTTTGAGCCCCAGGATTCGCCGGCGATTAGATAATTTGTTTTCGAACTGACGAAGGATGACACTTCTCCGCCGTTATTTTCTATAATACTCTTTATTTCTTCACGTGGCATTGAGAGAGTTCCGGTGATAACAAATACAAGCCCACGCAGAGAGTCTCCCCGGAGTCTGTTTTTTTCACCGCTCATTTTCACGCCCGCTTTTTCAAGTTTGCAGAGCATCGCAGAAGTCTGATCGAGCCCGAAATAATCTGAAATAGATTTGGCGACGACAGGGCCTATTTCAGGTATTTCAGCAAACTCTTCGATGGAAGCGGAAGAAAGCCCTTCTACGGAAGTGAATTTTTCTGAAAGATTTTTCGCCGTTTTTACGCCAACATTAGGTATTCCTAACGCATAAAAAAGCTTGTGAAGAGGTCTCGATTTGCTCTTATCTATTGATGAAAGTAAGTTGAGCGATGATTTCGACCCCATTCTTTCTATTGTTGAAAGGTCTTCCTCTCTTATAAAGTACAAATCTCCCGGATCTTTAAGCAAATCGCTTTCTATAAGCTTTTCAGTCAGCTTATCGCCGATTCCTGAGATGTCCATGGCCTGTCGGGAAGCGAAGTGAAGGATTTTTGCCTTTAACTGAGCGGGGCAAGCCGGAGATATGCATCTGTAAGCAGTTTCACCTTCGTAATGAACGACCGCGCTCCCGCACGCAGGACATTTTTCAGGCATTGCGAAAGGCTTTGAATCGTCCTGATGCACCAAGACTTCTACGACTTTTGGTATAATTTCACCGCCTTTTTCGATGAGGACTTCATCACCCGGTCTTATACCCAGTCTCTCGATCTCGTCGGCGTTGTACAAAGAAGCGCGAGAGATGACAGTCCCCTTTAGTTTGACCGGTTCCATTAACGCGACCGGAGTCAGGAAGCCGGTGCGTCCTACCTGAACGGATATGCCGATTATTTTTGTTTTCGTTCTTTCTGTTGGAAATTTATAAGCTATAGCCCACTTGGGGGAACGCATCGTCTGACCTAAAATTTTTCTCTGAGACAAGTCGTCGATTTTGATTACGAGACCGTCGACGTCGTAACCCAGGTCTTTCCTTCTTTTTTTCCACGATTCGCATTCCTCGATGACTTCCGAGACATTTTTTTTTACAACGGAAGGGAAAAAGACGGGCAATCCGCAGGTGTGAAGGAATTCAACGGCCAAAGAATGTTTTATCCATGTTTCCCCGAATACCGTATGAAACATAATATCGAGTTCTCTTGAGGCGGTGACAGAAGGGTCGAGATTTTTAAGGGATCCTGATGCGGCGTTTCTCGTGTTTGCAAACAATTCCTGATTACATTCATCCCTTTCTCTGTTTATCATATTGAGGACGGTGTGTCTCATGTAAACTTCTCCCCGTATCTCAAGTTCAGCAGGAGCTTCCAGATGATTTTTTAGTCTGAGAGGGAGGGATTTTACAGTCTTTATGTTGGCTGAAATGTCGTCGCCTTCTTCGCCGTCGCCTCTCGTGACACCAGCCTCGAAAATGCCGTTTTTGTATATCACGGAAACGGCCGCACCGTCTATTTTTGGTTCGATGACATAATCAATCTGGACGACAGATAAAGCGTCCCTCGCTTTTCTGTCGAAATCCCTGATTTCATCGTAGGTGTAGGTATTGTCGAGAGAAAGCATGGGGATTTTGTGCCTTATCGTTTTGAATTTCCCGCTCAATTTTTCTCCGATTCTCTGAGTTGGAGAGTCAGTCGTCCGGAGGTGGGGATTTTCGCTTTCTAGTATTTTTAATCTTTGGAAAAGTTTGTCGTATTCTTCGTCGGATATAGTCGGTTTGTCCATGACATAATATTCGTAGTCTCTTTTTCTTATGGATTCTTTCAGCGATTCGATTTCAGAGAACGGGTCTTTCAGAATTTAACCGCTTTCAGTATTTTTAAACCGTTCGTCTCTTCCATTGACAAATCTACGAAATCGAGCATGAACTTTCTGATCGAGTCAGAGCCGTATTCGCAGAAAACCTCTCCGGTGTATGGGGCCGAACAGGCAATTTTTCCGTACGGGATGTTATCGCCTTGGGTCCACCAAGGAGGTTTGTAATCGTCGGAAGGTATTGAAAAGACTGCCAAACCTTTGTCATGCAGAGTGCTTCCGACTGAATAAACGAAGGATTTTGCCTCTTCGAACATCATTCCTGAAAGAACATTAAAGAAGACGATGACGTTGAATCGTTCAGAATGCCCGAAAGGAGACGAAAGCAGACTGCCGTATTTCAAATCTGTTCCCGGAGCCAGTTTTTGACAGATTTCGAGATTGTTCAGGTCCATGTCGAGGGCTGTAATTTCAAATCCCGCTTCTTTGTATAAATTAAGCCTTCTCGAACAGGGATTGATCTCAAGAAGACGCTTCCCTTTTTCGGGAAAAGGTTTCAAAAAATCTTTTAAATCAAACATGGTTCACCCTCGTTAAAGTTTGAGTGTTCAAGATTTATTAAAACATGCTATACTTCCGCTGGCAACATTTTAGGAAAATGTCACTGATATATTTTAAGGAGTAACTGATGAGTTTTCTTCTCTCATTGATGATTGTTTGTCAGCCACTGAGCTATACGTTCAACGCACATTTTGACAAAACCGCAACAGAGTTTAGCAATTACGGCGAATACACCCTTATTTCAGCCGAGGGAGCTGATATGTTCGGCAGAACATTTGAGCCGGTTCTTCCGGCCAAACACCTGCAGATACTTTTGCCCTATGACGCCTCGCTGCTAAGCGTCAGATGCGAAGGTGAAAATCTGACAATAGCCGGTACGGCAGTGACTCCTTTACCGGCAGTTCTACCCGCACCTTTGGGCACAAGACGAAATGTTGTTTTTCTTTGTGATCCCGCGGTCTATGAAAGCCAAGATGTATATCCGGATAAAATCCTCCAATGGCACCATTTCGGAAATCAATCGGGTTTTAAAATAGCAAGTGTATTTCTGACGCCTTATCAATGGAATCCGGTCACAAAAGAAGTCAGTGTCTACGAAGATGTTTCAGTCACTGTCGAATATGAAAGAACGGGAGAAATTCATTTCAATACGCCGCTCGGGGATTATTTACACAGGAGCATTATCGGATTTATAGTATGCAATCCGGAAGCGCTAGCATCCTCAGCGCCGCCCGTGACTGAAGGAAACGCAGATTATCTCATCATTGCCCCTTTGAGCCTTCTGAACACTCCGGCGATGGATTCACTCCTTACTTTGAGAACATTAAAAGGTCTTGTATGTGACACTGCTTCGAAAGAAAGAATTTCGGCTACCGTTACAGGGTACGATTTACCGGAAAAAATCAGGAATTACATAATTCAAAGACACTCCGAAGACGGAGTTTCATTCATCCTCCTCGTCGGAAATAGAAATCTGCTTCAGCCAAGAGAATTGTTTATTTCCTGCCGGGATACAAACGGTGTATTTTATGATGACAGTGCGCCTGTTGATCTTTATTTCGCGGATCTCGACGGCGATTGGAACTTCACTGCCGACAACAGATACGGACAACCAAACGACAGCCTCGATTTGTACGCCGATGTTTTCGTCGGAAGACTGGTCGTCGGATCGTCTTCGGAATTAAGTGTCAACGTCCGGAAGATTTGCGAATACGAACAGAATCCGCCGCAGGGTGATTGGAGAACGAAAAGTCTTTTAGCCGGAGCAGTTCTTTTCGATAACCAGTATTACACAATTACAGGCGAAGCAGTCTGCGAATCCATTGCCGATCACCTTCCTCAGGGATGGCATCACATCAAAATGTATGAGACGCTTTACGGAAATTCCCCGGAAGGCGCGATAGATTCGGTCAACGACGGCGTAGCATGGACACATTGGGCCGGACATGGAAACCGCAGCGGGGTATACTGGTATAATTCATATTACATCAGAATGTTGCACGTCAACGATATAGCAAACATGACTAACGGAGGGAAACTGGCGGTTCACACTTCGATAGCCTGTATGTCGGGGGCTTATCATGAAGGAAACTGCGCGGCAGTGGCTTTGCTCAATAAAGAGGGTGGCGGAGGAATTGTAAGCGCGTTCAACACGAGTTACGGATGGGAAGGTATATTACCTGCAATGGGTCCGAGTGAATACATGGATATTTGGTTTGCTGAAGCCGTGTTCGACAGTTCAATATTCTCTCTCGGACCGGCTTTTTACGCTTCCAAAAGTAAATTGATTCCCTTCTGGGACATTAATTATTACGGCGGTTACGACAGAAATTTATACACCCTTTTAGACCGTACATATTTTGGTGATCCTGCGCTGTGCTTTTTAGGTTCGTCATCTTTCGCAGAAGAAGAGATTTCTGAACCAACGAACGGTTCGATTGCGACATTGTTTATTTCCGATAATTATTTAATCGTTGAATCCGACAATCTTTCTTCAGTAAGAATATTTGACATTTCCGGAAGAATTGTGACTTCCGGAGATTTCGAAGGAAGATTTGTATACGACATGAACCTTCAGCCTTCAGGGATATATTTCTGTGTTGTAATCTCAGGAAATCAAAGCATGACCGAGAGAATGGTTTACGTGAAATGAAGAAAGGATTGTTAAAAAGCGTCTTCTTGGCTGCTCTTCTGCCGTTTCTTTGTTTGTTTTGCAGTCAGGGATACAAACCTCACGCTTTCGGACCGAGGGACATGGTCGAAGTTGTAACGGACACTTTGACCTGGAGAATTTGCTCCGGAACAGTTAAGAATATACTGTGGGACATGCGATATTACCCTTCTTTCGAGCATGTGTTCGACATGGAATACATCAGCCCCGAAAAATTCTGGGAAAAACGCACGGATTACTGGAGAAGACACAACCTCATATTCATCATCACTCCACAAAATAGGGAAGAAATCCGGCGAATCATCGGCGGAAAAATTATGCTTGAGGAAGGGATACAAAGCGCGGAAGATGTCTGGGCATCTCCTCAGCTTGTTGTGGTAATAGAAAAAGACACAAACGGTTTGGTTGAACTTATAGAAAACAATTCCGAAAATATTTTCAGTTTGTTTTTTGAAGCAGCTTCTGAAAGAATTGAATATATGATTTACGCCGGAGGCTATCAGGAGAACCTGTCTCTTGCTTTGAGAGCGGGATATGGTTTCGATATAAAAATGCCTTATTATTATGTGGTCGCGGATTCACAGGGATCACCGCAAAAAGGTCACGTCATAACAGTTCAGCACATGAGAAGCGGAACCGACAACGCACTTAGCCGTTATGTTATCCTGTTTTGGTTCAATGACTCGAACCAAACTATTTTGACAGAAGAGACTTTCCCTTTATTGAGAGACAATTTTGCCGCCGCTTTTTTGGGCGGCGACTCCTGCGATGTTAAGAACTTTGGCTCCGACGAAATGGGTTATTGGTTCGAAGGCATCTGGCAAAACAGCGAAAAAGGAATTGGCGGACCTTTTAAATCCTGGGTTGTTTCGGAAAACGGAAGGACATTCATTCTAGACGTGCATCTTTTTGCGCCCGGAAACAAGAAGTCGTTTTATCTCGAAGAGCTGAGGCTTATCGTTAAAACATTTAAAATGATATCATAGGAGGCTAGATGGCTGAAAAATCACCGAGCCCCGAAATCATTAAACTGCAGAAGAAGTTTGATTCCGAACCGGATTCGCTGATTTTTGCGAGGCTCGCGGATGCTTATCTCTCAGAGGACTTGGCAGAGAAAGCTTTAGAAATTGCTGAAAAAGGCGTTTCGAAACACCCTGAATATATTTCCGGACTGATGGTACTCGGCAAGTGCTTCGAAAAAAACGGAGAAGAAATCAAAGCACTCGACACTTATTTGAAAGTTCTCGACAGGGACAAAGAAAACCTCCTCGCTCTCCAGAAAGTCGGCAAAGGAGCGTACAAAACAGGAAAATACGAAAAAGCCCTTGAGTCCTATAAAAAACTCCTCGCCCTTACGCCTTTCGATGAAAGCCTTCAGCAGATTGTGAATGAGATAGAAGACATTGTAAAAAAGCAGAATGTCCGTGAACAAATGCGAACGAAGATGGAAAAGGCAGGCGAGGAAAACCGCGAAACGAAGCAGAACGCCAAAGACAAAAAAGAAGATACCGATTCCGACCTGGAGATTTTTGAAGAAGCCATAATGGGAGCCGAAGAGGCATACAAAGATCAGGATCTCGAAATCGAGTTACCTATAGAAAAAACTCTGCAGATAGAGGACATATTCGGAGAAGAAGAACCGGAAGAGAAACGGACAGGTCTTCCAGGAGATTCAGTTATGGATCAGCTCGAAGATGATGTTTCCCTCGAACTTGAAGTTGAAATGCTCGAAAAACAGCTTGAAGAAAGCATTGACCAGGGTATGGAAGAAAAAAATAATGAAGAAATCCAGACTGAAAAGGAGAACAAACCTTTCCCGGAAGAGCAAAACGGAGAGATTTCAGATTTGCAGGTTCAGCACGGAGCGAACGTAGAGGAGTATTCTGAAACCGGTGAAGAAGTGAAAGAAGACGAAGTCAAACTCTACGAGGGAGAAATTGAAAGCATTACTATGGCGAAAATATACGAGAAACAGGGTAACTATTCCAAGGCTCTTTCAATATTCGAGAAGCTTCTGCCCGATAATCCGGAATTAAACGAAGACATAGAAAGACTGAAAAAACTGCTGGAACCGGAGAAAGAAGAAGAAAAATATGACGAAACCGCGCCCGAAGATAATGAAGCAGAATTTCCAGTTCAGTCTCCGGAAGAAAACGAAATGTTAAATGCCGTGGAAAAAGAGGAATTAACTGAACAGCCTGAACGTGAAGAAGTACCCGCTAAAGATGACGAAGGCCTCTTGTTCGATCAAGTCGCTTCCGAGACTCTTGAGGAATTGAAAAAAATAGAAAAGCACATGTCCATTCTTTCACCTGACGACAATGGCAAAAAGGATAAAAAGGAGGAAAAATCCGGAGATTCAGCTAAAAAATCTGAATACGAATACAACCAACGAGGACTTGAAGCGTTCAAAAACTGGCTTGATAAAATAGAATAGGGAGGATTGATGGCATCTCTTTCCGACATTGGGAAAAATGTCACTATTAAATACGATGAGCGAATATTCAAAATAGTTGATTACCAGCATGTAAAGCCCGGAAAAGGAGGCGCATTCGCCAGAGCAAAACTGAAAAACATGGAAACCGGGCAAATCGTCGAAGAAACTTTGAGAGACAACGATAAATTCGATGTCATCAGACTTGAAAGAAGAAAGTATCAGTATCTTTACCCCGAGAACGGAACTTTTTGGTTCATGGACACCGAGAATTTCGAACAGATTGCAGTAGACATAAAAATAATGGGAGACAAAGCTAAATGGCTTAAGGAAAATATGGAATGCGATCTTCTGTACGCTGAAGGAAAGATAGTTGATACTGAGATACCGTTTTTCGTTGAGTTGAAGATTGTTGAAACCGAACCTGGTTTCAAGGGGGATACCGCAACCGCAGGTTCGAAACCGGCTAAAGTTGAAGGCGGCGTTAAAATTACCGTTCCTCTTTTCATAAATACTGGAGACTTGGTTAGAATAGACACTCGTACGGATGAATACATGGAGAGGATCAGTAAATAATTATTCTTTGGATTATTAACACCTGAATATACGGATTTGCTTAAGTGAAACTGAAAAGTGACGGATATTCTTTTTTTTTAATTTCGAAAATCCTCGAACATTATGTGGAAGAAACAATAAAGTCAGTTGACTTTTTTTCAGGTGGAATTTCGTTTTTAACCGGAAAAGGAACTATCGACGTATTTCTTCTTCCGAGATTCTGCTGGTGTTCGTTCGATTCTTCGGCGGAGTTAAAAAAAGAAAAAGCCTTCGGATGGCTTCAGGCTTTGAAGAACGGAACTATCATTTCGTCCCGTCAGGTTGGCAAAGACAGACTGTTGTGCCTTGAAGTTTCCACGGACGGCGGTTTCGGAGGAACAAAGAAATGGAATGTCTGGCTTGAGTTCTTCGGAGGTTTTCCCAACGCTTTTTTGACAAAAGGTGATGACGGGAGGATAGTCAGGCATTTCAGGAAATCACTTTCAGAGCGCCGCAATCTTCGAGTTGGAGACATTTATGAACCGCCATTTCCAAATGACATACAACCGCGGAATTTTAAAGAGTGGATATCTGTCTCGGCAATCCTGATGAAGATGGAGCAAAAAACAAGAGATTTACTTGAAAAGCCGACGATCTTGGATTCCTCGCAGTTGTCCATGATAGCTTACGAAGAAGGCTTTTATGTCATCCCGTGCATCAAATCCGACGATTTAGTCGTTTCATCCCCGTTGAAGATAATTGATGAAATTTCTGGAACCTCTTCCGAAGTTAAGAACAAAACCAGGTCTGAAAAAACTTTTGACAAGTATAAAAAGTCCGAAAAAGCCGCCTTAAAATCACTTGAGGCGATAGTGCCCCCGGAAAACATTCTTCTCTTCGGAGAAAAAATTAAATCGTCGGATGAAAAAGAGCTCGGTTCGATATTTCCCGAAGACAAAAGATTGAATGAAATTTACAGAAAATTTTCAGGGAGGAACAAAGGTGAAATAATTGAAAATCTTTTCACTCTTTACAGGAAAAATCTGAAAAGAAAAGCGGCAGTTGAAAAAAAACTTTTCGAGATAAGGGAACAGATGGAAAAAGAAAATGATACCCTGCATACTGAAGAGGAAAATGAAAAAAGTAAAGTAAAATTAGCCGATCCTCTCTCAAAATACAGAACTTTCACGACTCCGACTGGGAAACTTGTTGCCGTTTCGAAAAGCGCTGAAGACGCGGACAGGCTCACTATGAAAATAGCCTGCCAAAAGGATATGTTCTTCCACGTAAAAGACGCGAAAGGTTCTCACGTAATACTGTTTTTGGAGGGTAAAAAAGAAGCTCACAAAAAAGACATAGAATTTGCAGCATCCATAGCCGCAGGTTTTTCTTCCGCGAGATTTTCTTCTCTGGTTCCGGTCCAGTACACTCTTAAGAAATATGTAAGGAAACCGAGGAAATCTCCAAAAGGGCTTGTCGTTCTCGACAGGGAAAAAATCGTGTTTGTCAGACCTTTGTCTGAAAAGCCGGATTTTTCAGGTTAAAAATCCGACCGGTCCTTTTTATTCACAATTCCGCTCTGCGGCGTCTGAGAATTTCGTATGCAATGACCGAAAAAGCCGAAGCGACGTTGAGCGAGTTTTTATATCCCATCATCGGGATGTCAATTATTTCGTCTGACATCTTGATTATCTCTTCCGATATCCCGAGAGCTTCATTGCCGATCACAAGAACCGAACCGTCGGGGTAATCGGCGTCCCAGAGACATTTGCTCGAAGTCGTCGTTTCAAGAGTTATTATGTGTCTTTGGTCGCGTTTCATTTTTCTGACTGCTTCCACGGTATAACATGAATAGGACCATTTGACGAAATTTTCAGATCCCATGGCTGTCATGGAAATTCCGTCGTGCGGAGGAATAGCGGTAGTCCCGCAAAGAACCAGTTCACCGGCACCGACGGCATCGCAAGTTCTGAATATTGCGCCGACGTTTCTCGCGCTTCTTAAGTTGTCGAGTATCACGGTTAAGTCTATTCTCTTGTGATCTCTTCTGATCCCGTCTCCTCTTTTAACGGTCAAGTCATTCATACAGTTTCTCCGATTCGACGTGTTCTTTAATTATGTTCCATTCTTCCTCATCCATTGTCCAGTCGGCGTATATGGAAAATCCCCGGTACTTGCTTCTGTCACAGTATTTAAGACCTGTAAAGACTGCGTCGAGAGCGGATCCAACGTTTTCGATTTCAGGATTGAAAGAAGGTTTTATATCTTCGTAACTTGGTATTCCGATCATGATCGGTTTTTTTACAGTTTTTGTAAGTTTTTCCACTTCTAGAGATATGAAAAGGGTGTAAATCTGGGGATTCTTTATTCGCGTGTCATAGAGCATGGCGACTGTGAAATCGCTTTTTTCGGAGATGTTCCTGTAATACTCTTCGCTCCACAAACCTTTTACGGAAAAAAACAATTTCAAGCTTTCCCCGAAAAGTTTTCCCAGAGAGATTTTAGGCGTAGCGCAGGTTATTAGAATTCTGCCGCCGAGAGTTTCTCTTATTTCGTCCAGAAGCAGTAAAAAAGAAGAGTCACCGTCGAAAATCGGTTCTATGTCGATGTGTATTCCGTCGAAACCCGCATTGATTAACTCTGAAGCGGTCCTTGCGATGTTTCTTCTTATTTCGACAGAAGTGATGTCGAGCGTGCCTCCCCCTCTTTTCTCGATCTGACCGATCCAGGCTTGTACTGATATTATTTCAGGATGATGTTTTTTAAGTAAATAAATGAATTCAAGGGAATAGGCGTATTTGGAAGGATGAATCCTGCCGGTTGAGTCCAGAGGCCCGGCGTGCTGGAAAACGTGCATCACGCCGGAATTTTTAAGATTTTCAGCCAGATTCTTGATTTTCATTTCGTCCGGTTTGTTTTCGACCCAATGATGAGCCAGCCAAATTCCGTTCTCTTTTCCGGAAAGTTTAAAAGTCTTGCCGTGAAAAAAAAACCAGAAAGATGACACCGCGGCAACTGAAGAAAGAAGTGTCACGGCAAAAAACAGTTTTAATTTTGATTTTAGGCGTTTTTTCACTATTAATCCGGATTAACTGTCGTTTTTCTCAGTAGCGGTAACTTTCAGGTTTGAATGGGCCATCCGTCGAAACTCCAATATAAGACGCCTGTTCCGGGGTCAGCTCGGTCAAAGAGACGCCCAGGTTTTCAAGGTGAAGCCTCGCAACTTCCTCGTCCAGTTTTTTGGGGAGTACGAATACACCAGTTGAATGTTTTTTCGTGTAAAGTTCAATTTGCGCCAGAATCTGATTGGCGAATGAATTGCTCATGACGAAAGAAGGATGTCCGGCGGCGCATCCGAGATTGACAAGTCGCCCTTCGGCGAGGAGTATTATAGAATGCCCGTCGGGAAAAGTAAAAAGGTCAACCTGAGGTTTTACAGTCGTCCTTTTGATACCGTTGAAAGAGATGAGTCTGCCGACCTGGATCTCATTGTCGAAGTGACCTATGTTGCATACGATAACGTGGTCTTTCATGGCAAGCATATGCTCCAGGGTTATTACGTCCCTGTTACCTGTCGCGCTGACTATAATGTCAGCTCGGGATATGACTTCTTCCAGGGTTTTTACTTCGAAACCTTCCATGGCCGCCTGCAGAGCACATATGGGATCGATTTCAGTGACGAAGACTTTGGCGCAATAGTTTTTTAAAGCTTTCGCCGAGCCTTTTCCCACGTCTCCGTATCCGCAGACTACTGCTGTTTTCCCTGCAATCATAACACCCGTCGCGCGTTTTATTCCGTCTACGAGCGATTCCCGGCATCCGTAAATATTGTCGAATTTGGATTTTGTGACCGAGTCGTTGACGTTGATGGCCGGGAACAGCAGTTTGTTTTCTTTATGCATTTTGTAAAGTCTCTGAACTCCGGTCGTCGTCTCTTCCGACACCCCCTTGACCGAAGAGGCTGTTCTGTGCCATTTTTCGGGATCCTCTTTAAGTATGATTTTCAGGCGTTCTTTTAGCCGCTTTTCGTCGTCGGATTGAGACTTTTCATCGAGTATGCCGGGATCATTTTCGGCATTGTAACCGAGATGGATCATCAGGGTGGCGTCGCCACCGTCATCTATTATCAGGTCAGGGGACGCTTTGTCAGGAAATGAAAGCGCGCGTTCCGTGCACCACCAGTATTCTTCAAGAGTTTCTCCCTTCCAGGCAAAAACCGGAACGCCTTTTGCGGCGACAGCAGCCGCGGCATGATCCTGTGTCGAAAAGATGTTACAACTGGCCCATCTCACGTCGGCGCCTAATTCGATTAGAGTTTCGATCAAGACAGCTGTTTGAAGAGTCATGTGAAGTGAACCGGATATCTTTGCTCCGGAAAGGGGTTTTGCAGGACCGTATTTTTGCCTCAATGCCATCAAGCCCGGCATTTCCTTTTCTGCCAAATATATTTCTTTTCTGCCCCAGGTGGCCAGCGAAGGGTCTGCTATCTTGAATTTAACTTCGTCGTGTTTCATGGATTCTCCTTTTTATGAAAGTTAAATATTACTGCATTCAAAAGTCAACGTTCAGTTTATTTTTTTCAAAAGAGCGGCGAAGGCGCCTCCCATGCGGTGAAGATCGGGGAAAAAACAGGCAAAGCCGTTTTTGTCTGTAAAGGATTCATAGCCAGGCTTTGGATAAACAGTTTTGAAATTTTTGTGATCTTTTAAAAAAGATAAAACGACGCCGGAATTTTCTTCTTTTTCAATCGAACAGGTCGAGTAAAGGATGAATCCTCCTTTTTTAACCAGTTCAGAACCTTTTTTCAGTATTTTTAATTGAAGCAAAGTTTTGGATTCGATATAGTTTTTTTTCAGTTTGAGTTTCAAATCAGGGTTTTTATGAAGAGTGCCTGTTCCGCTGCATGGGACGTCGGCGATCACCAAATCGGCCGAGCATTCTGAAAACGGCGGAAACAAGGCATCCGACACGCACATTGAAATATGATTTGAAAGACCCAGTCTGGTCTTGTTTTCCGTTATCATTTTCATTTTTGACAGTTTTATGTCACACGCGACGGTAAAAGAGGATTTTTTGGCTAATATAAGGGTTTTTCCTCCTGGCGCCGCGCAAAGATCTATGCAGACATCGGTATCGGGTATATCGTAAATCTCCCCGGTCAGAATTGAGCTTTCATCCTGAACAGTAATTTGTCCCTCGCTGAAAAAACGGCTCGAAATCAAAGAAGAAGATGAGTAGAAAGCGCTTTCAGAATAAACGGAATTTTCAGTTTTAAATCCTTCTCCGTTGATCTCGGCTATTAGGCTCTCTCTGCCGGAGGGAATCACCGTTCTGAAGCATATGGGCCGTTTGTCAAAGAAGAATTCCAAGATGCCGACAGTTCTTTTTTTGCCGAAATTCTTTGACCACTTTTCTATCAGCCATTGCGGGACTGAGTGCTTTATGGAGAGGGACGCTGGATATTTTCCCGAAGGAGCACGCCTTTCTTCAAGTGAAACTTTTCTGAGGACTGCATTGACAAGCCCCGAAAATCTTTTATTGCCGTATTTTTTTGCAAGTTCAACGGAAGTGTCAATGGCAGCGTAATCGGGAACCGAAGTGAAGTAAAACAACTGTGCGGTTCCGATTCTTAATATCCAGGCGATGTCCTCGGGGAGTTTTGTCAGGCCTGAAACATGTTTCGACAGTGAAGAGTCTATGAACAGTAGATTCCGCAGAGTCTCGTGAACAAGGTTATTGCAAAATGAGGAGTCTCTTTTTTCAAGAGAAGAAAGGTTTTTACTTGTCTGCATTCTTTTGCCTATATTCTGCGTGGATGACTCTTTCAGGAAACAGAGAGCCAGTTCTCTCGGATCTTGAATTTTTTTCATGACTTCAGTTGAAAAAGAGGAGCCGAAGCAATCCCTTCTGACAGGCGCTGACATATATCGAGTATCTCTTTTTCGGTTATTATATACGGAGGAAGAAGTCTTATGATTCTGTTTCCTAAAGCGTTGATGAGAACATTATTTCTAAAACAGTAATCCTTGACAATTTGCGCGTCTTTTCCAGTTTCTACGCCTATCATCAATCCTCTGCCTCTTATGACTGCTTTATCCCCGAGCTCTGATCCAAGTGATCTGAAAAAATGATTCCCTTTAATTTTGTTGTTTGTTAAAACGTCCTGATTCAAGCGCCCCAGGACTTCCAGGCAGGCTGAAATCGCGACAGGATTTGGAGCGAATGTCGAGCCGTGGTCTCCAGGTTTCAATATTTCCGCAAATTTTCCTTTTGCGATGACAGCGCCCAAAGGCAATCCGCCTCCCAGAGCTTTTCCCACAATCACTATATCGGGTGAAAGTTGAAAATTCTCGAAAGCGAAAAATTTTCCCGTTCTGCCAAGTCCGCACTGAATTTCGTCAGCAACTACAGCTATGCCGTAATTATTTTGAGCCCGGGAAATCTCCGAAGCAAAATCGTCCTCCAAAGGTATAATTCCGCCTGAACCCTGAACCGGTTCGAGAAAAATTCCGGAGATTATTTTTCTGTTTTCAGCGGTGAATGTTTTGAAAGACGAGGCATCGTTGAAAGGCAGTATCTTGATCCCGGGTAAAAGGGGCTGGAATTTTATTCGGTAAGTTTCGATTCCAGTCAGAGACATTCCTCCGGTTGTTCTTCCGTGAAAACTTCCCGTGAAAGAAACAATGATTTTTTCAGGATTATCTTTTTTAAGTATTTTCAAAACCGCTTCGACCGCTTCCGTCCCGGAATTCGAAAAAATTACTTTTGAAGAAGCGTCAATTTTTTTTGCGAGTATTTCGGCGGCTTTTTCGGTGTCTTCGTCATACAAAAGATTGGATATGTGGCTGTGTTTTTTAAGCTTGGAAGTAATCGCTCTTGTTATGCCTTCGTCACAATGTCCGAAAATATTGACGCCGATTCCTGAAAAAGAGTCGAGATAGGCTTTCCCTTTTTCGTCGAATACATAAGATCCCTTGGCACGAGATAATTTCATGTCAAAAGGTTTATAAAGCGGGATGAGAAAAGACATCAGAGATTTCTCAGAGCATCGACTATCCTGGATTTCTCTATTGTTTTGGCGTCAACAGTTTTGACAAATCTCGCGGGAACACCGGCCCATACTTCGTTCGGAGGGATGTTGTCTATAACGACTGCGCCCGCGGCGACTATGGCTTTTTCTCCGACCTCTATCCCTTCCAGGATAACAGCGTTGGCACCCACGAGAACGTTGTCTCTTATGACGACAGATTTTGAGGATGGAGGTTCAATGACACCGGCTATGACTGCTCCGGCGCCGATGTGGCAGTCCCGGCCGATGACGGCTCTTGCCCCTATAACCGCGTTCATGTCTATCATGGTTTTACAGCCTATCGAGGCTCCGATGTTTATCACCGCGCCCATCATTATCACTGCCTGGTCTCCGATGTCAGTCAATTCCCTTATTATCGCTCCCGGTTCGATTCTGGCATTGAATTTAGTCAAATCGACAAGTGGTACGGCTGAGTTTCTGGCGGAAATCTCGATATAGCTGTCAATTACAGTGTTTTTGTTATCGTTCAAAATTTTGACGACTTCATTGTTGTCTCCAATCAAAATCCAGAAATTGCCTTCACCGAAAATTTTGATACTTCCGTTTTCAGGATCAGTAACGAATCCCCTGACGTAGGCTTTGGCAGGGGTTTTTTTAGGATTTTCAGATATATATCTTATTATCTCTTCAGTGTTCATGGTTATTTTCTTGACAATTAAATTGACGTCAGTATATATTAATAATTAAAAATATGCAATTGAAACGTTATTCCTACCTTGACGGAGGTATAGATGTTCGGTGAATCTGATATACCTTTTGACGATAAAAATATTGACGACACCAATTCGGGAGATCCCGTAAAACAAGACTTCAAATGCACGGACTGCGGTGGAAGTTTGAGATATATCGAACCTTATGACAGATTCTGGTGTGATAAATGTGCAAAATATATGGAAATTGGCTTCGGAAAAGAACTCGAAGCGGCCATACTCGAAGAAATCACTGAAGTCGCGTCTGAAGAAACCCCACTTCAGGAAGAAATTGAAGTCGTTGAAAAAAAACTTAAATGCCCGGTATGCAATTACGACCTGCAGTATTTTGAAGAGTACGAAAGATATTGGTGCGACATGTGCGCGGAATACATGCCCGAAAATTTCGGAAAATCTGAAAAATCGGTTTATACCGAAAATCATACCGTAAACGAAATTCAAGACGAAGCCGATGTTCCGCACACGACAATAAACGCCGTCACTGAAGAGGAAGAAAACCTGGTCGCGGGCCAAGACTATCAAAATGAAGCGGCGGATGAATCGAGATGCCCCAATTGCGGTTCTTCTCTGAGGTTTATAGAAGAATACGGAAAAATGTGGTGCGACAAATGTCTCGAATACATAACGGATAAAGCAAAACCTGATATTTCTTCTGAAACCTATGCCGCCGAAACGGGAAAAAAAGCCGAGGTTTCATGCCCCGCCTGTGGTACGAAGCTGAGGATTATTGAAGAATACGGAAGATATTGGTGTGACAAGTGCCTTGAATATGTTTCTTTGGATACGAAGGAAGAAGAACCGCAGGATATTGCCGAAAAAACTGTGTTAGCAGCGGTCGAAGAACCGGAATCTGAAGAGACAGAATTCTCAAC
>JAFGSQ010000013.1 GCA_016934535.1 candidate division WOR-3 bacterium | reverse complement strand
CTCTGTCATAATTTTTTCATCTGAATAGAAATTCGAAAGCGTAACCCCGAGGAGCCTGATGCTTCTTTTTCCGGCTTCGGTTTTACGCAGTAAAAAAAACGCTGTTTTTACAAGATCCTCACTTGAGGCGAAAGCGTCCTCCCTCGTCAGACTTCTTGTAAGCGTCGTAAAATCACCGTACCGGACTTTTATCGTAACCGTTCTCGCCTTAAAACCTTCTTTCTCTGTGCCCAAAAAAACTTTATTCGAAAGTTTTTCGATCTCACCATTGATTTGGTTTAAATTTATCAAATCCTCCTCGTATGTCGTCTCGCTTCCGTATGATTTTCTCTCCCATTCGTTTATTACAGGTCTTTCGTCTATTCCCCGGACTATTTCGTAGTAATAAATTCCAGCTTTACCGAAATTTTTCTCCAGCTCCTCCCTGCCTCTTTTTCTGAGGTCTGCGCCGTTGTTTATTCCCAGTTTTCTCATCCGCTTTTCCGTCGCCTCACCTACGCCGTAGAATTTCCTTATGTCGAGTAACTCTAAAAATTTTTCCGCTTTCCCCGGCGGAACGACTGTAAGTCCGTCGGGTTTCTTGAAATCAGACGCGACTTTTGCCAGAAATTTGTTGTAGGAGACACCAGCCGACGCCGTAAGTTTTGTCTCCAAAAATATTTTTTTCTTTATCTCCTTTGCAATTGCTGTTGCCGATTTCAATCCCTTCTTGTTTTCGGTGACGTCGAGATACGCCTCATCCAAAGACATAGGCTCGACAAGGTCCGTGTATTCCCTGAAAATGCTCCTTATCTGTCTGGATACATTTTCGTATATCCTGAATCTCGGATATACGAAAATTCCCTGCGGGCAGAGCATTTTTGCCCTGTTTGACGGCATTGCCGACCTCACTCCGAATTTCCTCGCTTCGTAGGAGCAAGTGGCGACAACGCTTCTCGTCCCTGGAGGACCTCCGACTATGACGGGTTTACACCTGAGAGAAGGGTCGTCCCTCTGCTCTATCGCCGCGTAATACGCGTCCATGTCTATGTGAATTATCTTCCTCAGCGGATTTCACCATAGAACGACACGCAATACAGGTTTCCTTCGACGGGATTTGTCTGTTCGACCCAGTTATCTCCGCCGTCTGAGGTGTATAAAATCGCCCCGTGGTTGAAAGGCGCGTTGCTCTGGCTTCCGACTGCCCAGGCTGTGTTTCTGTCTATTGCCGAAATTCTCGTTATGAACTGGTCAGTGACGGGAACCGTCTGTTTGTTCCATGTCTGTCCGCCGTCAGTTGTTCTAAACACATTATTGTAGTCCATGACGACCCAGGCGTTATCTTTGTCGAAAGCGACGATTCCGTTTGCGTCGTTTCCCGATACGGCGTATGGCGAAACATTGTTCCATGCCTGCCCTCCGTCTGTCGTCCTCATCACAATATAGCCGTGGCCGACCGCCCAAGCGCAGGAAGTGTCGGGAGCCGAAATAGTTATAAGATAACAACTGTCTACTTCTGTGCCGACTGCCTGTCTCTGCCAGGTAGTCCCTCCGTCGGTCGTCCTGACGATTATCCCGCTGTCGTTTGCACCGGTACTGCCGCCGACTGCCCACACGACAAGTGAATTGAAAGCCTTGACGCCACCCAAAAGATAACCGACGGTCTGTGAATCGTTTTTCTGAATCCATGTCTCTCCGGCGTCTGTAGTAAAACAAATAGCGCCGTTGCTACCTGACGCCCACGACCTGTATTTGTCGAGAGAGTAAATAGAACCTACGCCTTCATTCGGAAATGCGGCCTGTACGGGTTTCCTGCTCCACGTCTGTCCTCCGTCTTCAGATCTCATTACAAGCCCGTAACCGTCCCAGGCATCCCCGGCAAGCCACACAATCGAGTGATCTACGGCCTCAATACAGCTTATATACACAGGGGGTATTTCACCGTGCGCTCCGCATCTCGTCCAAAGTTCTCCGCCGTTCAGTGTCCTTATCACCAGGGCTGTGCTGTCTTTCGGACATCCGGCGGCCCATCCGAATAAAATCCTCTGATTGTTGCCGGGATCAGTCGAGCTTGTACAGCCCTGTAGAAAAATAAACACTGAAATCAGAGTAATTGACCTGTATTTAAACATTTTTCCTCCCATTTGTTTAACAAGAGCTTCATGCCTTTGCAGGCAATTATATCATTAAATTTGAAAAATATTACCTGATCAAAAATAGTACCAGATGGTCTTGTATTCCTCGACTTTTTCGCCGTCTTCTTCGAGCCTTTTGAGATAATCGTATATTCCTACATCAGTGTAAATGTAGTCGTCGGACAGAGATATCTTCATCTCCCATGGATAAAATCTGAAAACTCTTCTGCCGTCCGGCATTATCATAATTATTTCGTGGTCCTGACCGGCTCTCAGGTGCGATTTCCCCAACTCTGGAATGTTGAAGACCGGTTCGTCTGTCCTGACCATGCCGGGAAGAAGCCTTGCCTCTTCCCTCCTTTCCTGCTGTATTCTCGCTATGGGGACCATGAATTCCTTTGTTTCGTCTTTGCCTTTGGTGTTGAAAGAATAGTAGGGATCAATCCCGCAAAGCTTCAGCATTTTTCTCAAAAATGCCGTTTCGAACCTTTTGCTGTTGTAATAAGTAAAAACCTGCTGGTTGTAAACACCTATGCCGCATTGCTTTATTTTTGTGACGGCTTCGATTGTGTCTTCCGTGAGTTCGAGCGGGCTTTCAACATGCGTGACTACGCAGATTTCTCTTTTTCCGGGTTCGTGATATTTTTTGAGTATCTCCAAAAACCTCTCGTTTATCCTGAAAGGAATTGTGACAAGTGTTCTCGTCCCAATTCTTATTCTCTCTAAGTGTTCAATTTTAGCGAGGCTTTCCAACAACTCGTTGAGATAAGTGTTCCCGAGGGTCAGGGGATCTCCGCCGGTTATAAGCACCTCGGTTATCTGAGGATTTTCTTTTATCCACTTGACTGCCTTCTCGTTTTGATCCTTTGAAAAAACAGCTCTTTCAATATTCTTTATCTCCCAGTTCCTCTGGCAATAAACGCAAATCTGCGGACAGGAATCGTAAGGTTTCAGAATCACAATGTTGGGGTATCTTCTGGTTATTCCTGGAACTGGAGAAGTAAACTTTTCGCCCATAAAATCCATGTCAATCTCTTTTACCCGGCTCCAGGCGATTTTTCTGCAATAATAAACGGTGGGAAGAACCTGAGCTCTGACAGTCCTGTCGTGTTCGGATCTGCCGTCGGGATTGAACAAAGAAAGATAATACGGCGTTATTTGAAACGGTATATGATTTTTGACCGCCGTCTCAACGCCTTCGAATTCTTCCTGGCTCAGTTTGACGAGGCTGACGAGCTGCTCCGGGGAAGTTATGACGTTTGAAAGATGCCATTTGTATTTATTCCAGTCGTCTTCTCCCGCTCTGTAAAACTTCAGGATTCTTTTTTTCATTTGTCTTCTCATGGAGACTATTTCTTCGTCTTGTCCCGTTTTGAACCTCTTAAAAGCTGTTTCCATACCGGAAGCGAAAACGTCGAGCTTATGCATTCTCGACCTGACTTTTCTCTCGGGGTCCTGAACTTTTGTATAGACTTCCTCGTATATCTCCGACATACAATTTACGCCTTTTATAAGAAATAGCATCTCGGTCAAAAAAGCCGGATTGACTCTTTTCATGTCCGTTATTTCATTGACGGCTATCCTGTATAATAGATTGAGAGCCGAAAATTCTGCTATCTGCTCGTTTTTTGTCCGGAAAATATTTTTCAAAACTCTTATGCATTCTTTGGCGTTCTCAATTTCGAGGACGTGAATATTCTCGTAGAACTTGTCCGATATTACGTTCTCGAGTTCGTTCTCCGTGTTGTTCAGGTAATCGAAAATTCTCTTCCTCGCGTCTTTCAGAGAAGAAGATGAAGTCAGTATTTTCATGAATATTGGATCAGTCTGCCATAAAAAGCCGAGCAGAGACTCGGAGGTCTCATTAATGATCCTGGCGAGTCCGGTCTTTTTAGGCACGGATCCTCCCCTCTTTTTTCAGCTTGAGATTAATTCGGTCAATACACTTTTGATTCTATAAAATCAAATCGTCATCTGTCAACAGAGGATTTGCCTGTATTCAATCTGAAACCGAGAATTGTCGCCAAGCCAGTCAATGATGTCAAAGCAGTTAAAACCAATATTTTCTGAATATAGTTGGCTGTGTCGATATAAGGTCTTTGAAAAATACCAAAACGGATTGTTTCAAAGTCCGGAAATACAGCCGTCTCTGAAATAGCGAATGACAGCTGAGCGGATAGAATCGTCATCGCCATAATTTTTGCGAGTGTGCCCGGTCTAAAATTCTCTCTACCAAAAAAACACTCTCTTCTCGCGGCGAAAGCACCGGCAAAAAAAGCCGCCACGAAGTTGTAAAACAGGAAATTCCTGAAAATAAAGAGCAGGATTATCGAATAAAGAAGATACACAGAAACAAGAGAGGAGTTTCTCATGAAAAAAGCATTTGCCGACAGGCATCTGAAAAAATAAAAATTCAGCACAAATCCCGCCAAAACAGAACACGTTATCACAATCGAATATGCAATAGCGTCAAGACCCAGCGCTTCGCTTCCGAAAATCCCCAAAAAAAAGGCCAGCAAAGGAAACAAAGGGAAAAAGATCAGGTAAAGAAGAACAACGTCTTTTTTATTCAGTTTTTTCATCCTCCCGGAACTGTTCTCAACTCGGATTTATTTGACTATTTCGAGTTCACAGTTCACTTTTATCCCTGCTTTTTCAAAGATAACTCCAACGGGACAAGTCGCCAGAGCCTGGTCGAGGCATTTTTTAATCTTTTCCTTTTTGTCTCCGGATTTTATCTTTAGAACGGCTTTCGCTCCTTCAATTGTCTTGGCGCCTTTCGGTTTGTCGGCTTCGACTTCAACCCAGACACTTTCAAAGTTCAGTCTCATTTTACCGGCTATCATAACAAAAATTACGTTTATACAACCCGCAAGACCCATTACAACAAGATCGAGGGGAGTCGGAGCGGAATCCTCTCCCCCGTAACTCGGCGGTTGATCCGATTCTATCTCG
>JAFGSQ010000012.1 GCA_016934535.1 candidate division WOR-3 bacterium | reverse complement strand
ATCCCGACAATCCCCTAAATGCCAGAGACCCTTGTGGACAAATGAATCTCTTCAATTTATAATGATTTTATTAGGACACTAGTGAACGAAAATTATATTTTGATTTCTTGAATTCACGGCATTAAAATTATTCTATTGTTAATTGATGAACATTAACAATGGCTAGAGGTGAAAATGAAAGAAATCCGCAGGCTTGCATCTGCCGGGTCTGAACTTGTGCTGATGGTCTATGAATTCAGACTTATTTTGCACAAGCTCAACAAATCTCCGATAGAATACACTATCAAAGAAGCGTTTGAAGAAACGTCTGAATATTTTAAAGACAACAAGATCGTATTTGGATTATACGACGACGATTTACTGATCGGTTTTTCTGTTTTGAAATTCGAAAACGACGTATATTGGCTCGAATGGCATTTCATTGACCGAAAATTCAGAGGTTTTGAGAACGCGTCCCTGCTTTTTGACTACACAGAGAATTACGTCCTTGAAAAAGGCGCATTTCAGATGTATATCTGGGTGCATCCGGACAACCGACAGATGTTGCGTTTCCTGAAGAAAAAAGGATACGACGTTTTAAATCTCGTAGAAGTAAAAAAGATAAAACCTGACGCTTCGACGAATATAAATATACTCGGTAATGAGTTGAGGTATTGAACTGGTTTAAGACAAATCGCAACAAGAAAGAAAAAAAATATTACCACGAATTCGATTTTTCATCGTAGATGAAAATATCGTAACGCGAATGAACACGAAAAAAGAAAAAAAAAGATATTTACCACGAATTAACGCGAATAGACGCGAATCAGATTTTTGAATCGAAGATTCAAAATATCGTTTGTATTTTATGATTAAATAAAAACCGTATCCTAAGGGGGAATATTTGTTAGAATATTACGGTAGAGAATATCGATGAGAATAAATCGCCATCTAAAATGCAGTTTCCCCTGTAACGACGTTGAACATAAATGGATATTTCCTGAAATAAACATTGACCCAACAAAAGTTAACATCGTGGTTGTATCCGAAGCGCCTCCCCCTGATAAAAAGGATTATTATTATTCCGGAGGATTTTTTGACAAGACAACATGCATGGCTTTCAATGACGCCGGATACGCCGTAAAAAGAATCAAAGAACTGACCGACAAGGGCTTTTATTTCACCACCGCGATTAAATGCTGTAAGAAGGATTATCTCGTTTCATCAAAGACTCTTAATAATTGCTCAAACATTCTGTTCCGTGAATTAGAGCAATTTCCGAACACAAAAGTCGTCATGTGCATGGGGGATTTCGCAATCAAATGTGTAAACTATATTATGAAAGAAAGTTTGGGACGCAAAGTCATACCGACCGGTTCGACTTACAAAATACGTTCCGGAAACTACATTGAAAATTCCGTTCTTTACATTCCATCATACACACAAACAGGTGATTCATTCAACATTGAAAAAAGTAAAAGAAAAATGATTGCTGAAGACATAAAAAAAGCGATGGAATACGTAATAATCAGTTAATACTTAGTTAAAAGGAGACGTGTCACTATGTCGTGTTTAATAAAAACCACTGTTTTATTGATATGTTCATTAATGTTATTTTCGGGATATATTCTGGGACAGAATTTTACATATCCGCTTCTTGAAAAAGAGGGCAATTCCGCCAAAGATTTAATTCCCGATGGATGGTCTGTACTGGATTCTGTATCCGGCGACCTGAACGGCGATTCATTCGCGGATATTGCCGTCGTTTTTCAATACCGGGACAGCGTTCAGATAATATCGAACGATGAATATTATCCCGATACTTCCCATTTTCAGCCGAGGATATTGGCTGTATATTTCAAAGACAACACGCTCGAAAAATATGTTTTCAAGGAAAGAAACAACACGTTCATAATCAGCAGTACGCACCACAATATGGCTGAACCGTTTGAAGACATCAGAATTGATAACGGCTTACTGATACTGGATTTTTTATCCTGGTGGAGCATGGGAACCTGGTGGATGACGAGGATAACATACGAATTTCGTTACCTTAACGGTCAATTCATACTGATTGCCTGTGAATACACCAGCACTCACAGGGCGTCTTTGGAATCTACCTGTTACAATATTGATTTCCTCAAGGAGGAATACAGCATCACCAGAACTGAGCATACAGAGGACGGCCTTGTCGAAACCGTTGAATTGAAAAAAATCACATATCCGGAAATTCAGACACTGAGGGGTCTGAACAGACCGTTTGAATGGGAGTTTGAGGAAGGGATAACTATTTGAGTTTAACAGTGAAAGATATAACAAAGACATTAAAACGCCTTGAAGAACTTGACGAACAGAAAGATATGAATTCAAAGGAAATTATAAAAGAGCAGGATCGAATAATACTTGAGGAAAAACTACCCCTGAAAGAAAGGGCAAGCGCCTACATTCGAGCGAGGAAAAAAACTGGCAAAAATTTAAAGGATGAAATCTTTGAGGAATTAAATGAATTATTGCCCTTGTTTTTTGATTTGAAACTGGATGAAAGAGAAAAAATTAAAAATTTTGTTTCAGATCACGCAAACATTAATCAGTCGTTGCCGGCTTACGTCGCTTACGCCGCTGACAAGATAAAAGCATCGGATGATTCCGCTTGGCTGAAAAACGCCCTGACGGCAGCAACAATATTCATCAAAAGCTCCGAAAGCGGCCGTGAATTGGAAAAATCTCTCGAACACCTATATGTCAGCGCTCATGAAGCGGGTTTGACTCCGGACAATTTCATAGATGAAATTCTGTCATACAATAAACTTGATGTTCTGCTGTATATTAAAAACACTTTTTCCAAATCTGACAGATTTAAACGCATCACTGTCAAAAAACCGGAAGAAAATCAACTGTTATCAAAATTGCAAATACTTTTTGATAATGACACGCAAACCCGAATTACCGACTTGATTGATTTGAGCGACAAACAAGATATTCGGGAAAAATGCTACGAAAATGAATTGTCAAGGTTGATGAGCGAGGAAAACAAGGATTTCGATGAAGCGGACATATTGGCTAATAATTCTGCCGGACCTGACAATCAAGAAGCAATGTTGGAAAAACTCGACTTTCTCATACCCGCTTTCATAAATATGAACCGGAACCAGCGAAATATAATCAAAGAGATAATTCACACTCACAATGCTTTATTGAACTCCGTGACAATATATACAGTGAGAGCGGCATATCTGATAAAGCGGAACGCAGATCCCGAATTACTTATGAACGGTCTGACAGCTGCGGCAATTGAAGACGCAACAATTGATTTCAGAGACACCCTGATAAGACTGGGCATAATTTATAAGGCGGCGCACAATTCGGGATTGAATCCGGACAGGTATTTCATGGATTTGGGACAACAACTTGGATCTCAATGCTTGTATTCGTTCACCGAAACCGCGCATTTTAAAAGAGATGTCAAACCTTCACTTGAAAATTTACTTATTCAGTAATATGGCAGAGTTTTTCAAATAATACAGCGAGAGAAAGGAAATAAAATGAAAATATTTCAAATTCTTTTTACTGCAATTACTTCCGTAATGTTTGCTTCACAATCATTCGCGTCCATTCTGGACTACAAATCTCTTGAAATTGACTTCACCGACAGCACCGACGCTCTTGAAAAGGCCTCCTGGTCGGAATTGGGAGCATTTAACGTGACAGATGAAGGTCTGGGCTGGGACGGGGAGGCCGCCTCATCATACAGCAGCTGGATTAAAACAGTTCCTCTCGCTTTGGGACTTTCATGGCGTCCTCCTTACGCCGTTTCCGTCAGGGTAACTATTCAACCAGAGCCCGAATCATTCATTCTCAACAGCGGAGACACTTCAAAACCTTTTGAAGGAGACGTGTACGTAAGATATTCCACCGATTTGAAAAACTGGTCTTCGTGGCAGGTTCTTCAACGGAGTGAAACGCCGAACTCCGGCAGATTTTTCAGCGGAACGGTTCAGGTTCCTTACATTGAGAGAGAGACCTATTCTCTCCTCGTGAGTGAATATTCCAAATTTGACGTTCCATGGAGGAGCGATGAAGACGCCGCCGTAAGATGGATTTTGAGCCTCGACGGACATTTTTTTGAAAGACAAATACCTTTCATCGGTTATGTAGAATTTCTTTTTGAAAACTCTTTCTTCGGCGGGCAAAGGATCTCATCTTTCAAAGCCGAAATCACATACGGCATGAGCGGTCTTCATGTACCGCCAAAAGACATGGACACTTATGAAATAAGGAATTCGACTCCCTGGTCTTTTGTTGCCGAGTAGTTTGACTAAAAACTCCCCGCGCTATAAAATACCGTCTATCTCTTTGCTTGAGAGAGTATGCATGACTAATCTTGAATTGATTATGAAGTAAAATAACTCGTGGGCAAGTTCAGTTCGTCGGAAGATTTTATTTCGGCTGGATCCGTTGCTGCGGCGCTTGTGACAAAAACATGAACAAATATTTTTTATTTTCTTTAATAATTCTCGGCTCGATAAGCGGAGCATCATTTTCCGAGAATCCGCCTTACCCGCCGGACATACACCTGAGAGCAACCCGTCCTTACGTTATTCTCGAATTTACTCTCGCTGACGTCCCCTTCAACACAGAGAACGGATATTCGTTTCCGAGCATTAGACAGTCCATAGCTATTACGAGCGGAGTCACACAAGGTATTCACCACACCATGAAACTGATGTGGGAACCGGATTTGTCCGATAAAAGTTTTGGAGCCCTCTTATCGAATAAAAGATTCGGCGGACTTTGCGTATCAATAATACTGTTTGACCTCGTCTCACCCTTCAGGGGCTGGACTCACGAGGAAGGGCACAGAGCAGTTCTCACCCGAAGGGGAATATCGAGTCAAAACGACATATATCTCAATCCGTTCGCAGAACTTGTCAGTGTCAGCCACGTCCGTGATGAAGATCTGATTCGACTCAAGGACGAACACCCCGCCGACATGGTCAGGCTTGCCGAAGCCGGCGGAGAAGTCCAGATCGAGCTTGCTTTGAAGATGAGGAAATCAAATTTTTTCTGCGGAAGATCGCCGGTGTATGATTTGGCTGACATGTGGCTAAACCTCGGAAGCCTTGCCTGGTATATCATGCTCTGCGCCGACGATGAGGCGAACAAAATAATCGAAGAAGAAACACTTAAGGAAGACGCGGACATCATGAAACGGGACATCATAGGCGGTGATTACCTGTCCTGGGTCTACGACCTTTTCCGTCCCGATGAACCTTATCTTTCAGGATTGCGCGGACGGCCACATCCTTCAGGAGTCGGAGTTGATCGCTATATTATGCCGTCGGAGCTGACGAGTGAAGAGCTTGATTATCTCAGACTCCAAAGCCGTTTGATTTTTCTCAATTTTGTTTCACCGCAGATGTTCGGAGTTGACAGGTTCAGCGCGAACAATCCTTTCACTCACGAAAAGTTTTGGTGGAATTTCGCCGTCACCCATCATTTGACTTCTTTCGGGACTGCAACGGGTATTCATCTTTTCTACCGGCAGGGAAATGCGAACCTGGTTCTTTCGCTTCAGGGTTATGCATCAAGGTACAAGTTCTGGCCCGGCTTATCCCTCGAAATGATAAGATATCCGTTCTTTGTCGGTGAAAAATCATTTTCTTTTTCAACATCTGCATCTTTGTGGCTTCAACCCGATGATCAGCGATTTTCATCAAAAAGCTCACAAACGGGCGGAGCGCTGATGCTCGGTGTCATCTGCCCTGTAACTGAATGGGTTGAAATATTCGCGGAGTGCGATGTAAAATCGGAGGGCTGGATTCCCGGCAACGTATATCTGGAACCAGCTTTGCAAGCCAGAACAGGGTTTTCCTTCACTGTAAAATGAAGGTTCGGATGCATAAGATAAAAATTGTTGCGTTTATCCCGTTATTTGTTTCGGCTGTTTTAAACATCAGTTGTCTCGGACAAAATCCTTCGACCGCCAGAGATGAAAGTACAACGATTATAGGAATCTACTCGGGGGAAGGAGCAGCACAGGGGTGCGTGATCCCTGCTGAAAAAATGTTCCGCTGGATGGGTTATCAGACAAAAAAGATTTACGCAGAAGACATCAACGATTCAAGGGTGTCAGACATCGATATTTTTTATTTCCCCGGAGGTTCTTCGGGACCGTATTTAAGAGACATCGACGACAGAGGAAAAAACGTTATCAGGAAATCAGTTGAAAACGGTTGCGGCTACATAGGTACTTGCGCCGGCGCCCTTTTTGCATGCCAAACCCAGATCTGGGACGGCAAAGTAATACAAAACGGCCAACTCGGACTGTTCAAGGGTACGGGATACGGTCCCAACCCGGAGATATTCGCTTATCCCGAGATTGGAATGTGCAGAATAGACATAGACACTACACTTTCATTCACATCTTCACTAGATGACTCTGCATGGTTAATGTTTTACAACGGCCCCTATTTCGAACCTGACACTTTGTCGGGACAGAATATTTTTATCATAGGTTTCTACTCATTGAACAAGCGTCCCGCAATAATCGCTTGTGAATACGGAAACGGAAAAGTTTTTCTTACAGGACCTCATCCTGAATGGGAAGAGGACAGCGACAGGGACGGCATTGATTTTTTCAAGGAATTCGACGACGTGGGTTCGGACTGGGAACTCATGAAAAACGCCGCCGACTGGTGTCTCGGAAATTAATGATTCAAAGAGTTGCAGTGAAAACTGACAATGTTTCATCAACCAAAGAGCAATGATGAAAAATGCTGAAAGACTCGGAATTTGCGGGCTGGACTGTATGAACTGCAGTATTCATCTCCGGACGGACGAAGAACTTGAATACTGGAAAAGCATTAATGTTGACACGGAAAAAATAGGCTGCGACGGATGCAGGTCTGACAGAACCAAATGCCATTGGTCGGGAGACTGTGAACTACTGAATTGCTGCTTCTACGGGAAAAAACTCGACTTCTGCGGAGAATGCGGAGATTTCCCTTGCAAAAAGGTTGTCAATTGGATATCAGGAATGGCTCATCATAAAGCCGCAGTTGAGAACATGATGAAAATGAAAGAAATCGGAAAAGATGAATGGATAAAAGAAAGGCTGATCTGAATTTTTAACAAATCTTTCTCAGTTCCTGAATTATTCCTTTATACATTTGTAATTGAAAACTTTTTTTGATCTTGGGTTTAATTCTGATATAATTAAGAAATGAAATTGAAACACAGCAATATTTCAGCATTATTGCTATGCGCTACAATGGGATTCCCATCTCCTGTATTAGCAAGATGCAACGCTCGGTCAAAAAATGTTAATCAGAAAACAACTTTAAAAAATCATACCTGCTGTATTTCAAACAAAATTGTATCTTTAAAATGTGTTTCCGAATCCGGTTTTTGTAAATGCTCTGTGTCTCTCATATCCGCAAAAAAAGACGGTCTTGTGACGAAAAAAATAAAAGACGGTT
This sequence comes from candidate division WOR-3 bacterium, assembly GCA_016934535.1. NCBI lineage: Bacteria > Pseudomonadati > Caldifarciminota > Caldifarciminota bacterium. The sequence continues at coordinate 17,608 of JAFGSQ010000012.1, read as the reverse complement.
TTTCGCGGATGAATTTAGAAATCAGAGACAAAATCATTTTCGATTCCGAAAATAAATACTGCCTTGAAAGGTTTTTTTCAAAGGGATTTACTAACCAAAACAGATTGGAAAGCATGTACTGCGTATGGCTGAAATAAACAAAACGAAATTCATAGTAAAAACCTCGTAAAAATAAAGGAGAATAAAATGCTTGTCTTAACATTTATAAGCCTAATAGCTTCGGGTCAGATATTCGCACTGCCGGTTTTGTACGGCGCGTTTATATCATCTCAGACAACTTCAGAGTCATGCGTATGCGAGGAATGCATTTGCGAATCATGTTCCTGTTCGGAAGGCACATGCGCTGACAACTGCTGTTCATGCGGCAGCACATGCCAGGATTGCCGTGGCGAATGTCAGAACGGAGGATGCAAAGACGGATCAGAAAACCAGAATGGATGCAATTCAGGCTGTGAAAACCATTGCGAGTCCTCGGTCTCGCCATGTCATGGCAGTGGACATTGCGGGGACTGACCGCGATTTAATTGCACGACGGTTTCCAGGCGCCGCTATCTAAAGCGGCGCTTTTGCTTTTTTCACAAAGGAGGAATTATGATATCTTTTAAAAAACTTTCGGATTGTCCGGTCATGAATAACGCTCACAACGTAGATGCAAGAAATCTCTATGACAGAAAAGAAGCATTGATAACAGTTATTACATTGAAACCCGGTCAATCGCTAAAAAGGCATATAACCCCCGTAGATGTTGCCTTTTTCGTTTTAGAAGGAAAGGGAATTTGCGAAATAGGAACTGAAAAAATTGAGGTGGACAAAAACACTCTCGTCGAAAGCCCGAAGGATATTGCCCACTGCTGGTATAACGAAAGTGCCGAAAACCTCTCATTCATGATTGTAAAAGCCCCGAAACCCGTGAAAAAGACGATTTTTGTAATGTGACTTTGTCAATCGTCTTTCAGGACAGCGGTTCTCATATTTTTATAAAAAGATTACTTATTCCTGTTCTGTGACTCTGTATCTCAAATCCCTTATTTCGCCTGAAGAGAAAGCTTTCTGCAGAACGCAAGCACTCCACTGGCTTATGAATTCTCTGCCTCTCAGGAGGCTGAGATTAAACCAGTACGCCGGTAAATCGCTCTGTATGAGCGAATCCGACAAGGTTTCTTTTCCGATGAGGCGGATTACGTAACATCCGTCAGTCCCTCTTATCGGGCCGTAAAATCCTGGTTCTTGCGCCGTCAGACCCACCATTTGAACCGTTCCTCCGGATTTTGAGTATTCCAGATCTTCGTAAAAACCGTGAACGGCAGGACCGCTGTAAACACCTCCCGAAGCGGATGCGGCCGAAGCGAGAGTTTGTCCTCCTGTTATGAGCTGAGCGCATTTCCGGGCATTCTGAAAGCATTCTTCAAAATTTGCTTCTCGCTGAAGTGAGTCGGCAATCGAAGATCTCAGCTCTTCGAATGAGAGCTCTCCGGGAGGAAGTCTTTTCAGCGTTTCAACTATCACTATTCTGCTGGAACCTATGTAGGGACCTCCGACCTTTCCGGAATCCGCAGAAAAGGCAAAATTGACTGCGCTTTGAATGAATCCGAAATCAGGAGAGTACTTTCCCCATCTGTCGAAAGGAGAAGATTCCTCAATGGTCATCGAATAAAGTCCGGCTATCGAGTCAAGGCTCATGAACTTGGAATCATCTTTTATCCTCGTCATAAGATCGAGTGATTTTTGGTCTCTCTCCGCATCACCTTTAACCTGAAGAAGTATGTGAGAAACTTCTATCGAATCTTCAGTCTTGTCTCCCACATAAATAATGTGCCAGCCCCAAACAGTCCTGACGGGACCGCCCACTGTTCCGGCTTCGATCGCAAAAGATCCTTCCAAAAAGTCTTTGTCGATCTCGGAGTTTTTTCCAATCCATCCCAGATAACCGCCGTTTGTATTGTTGCTGTAATCGTCAGAATACTGAGAAGCCAGGTTCGAGAAAACTGTAATAAGAGAATCGCCTGCTATGCCGCGAAACTTCTCCATCAATTGACCGGCTCTTCTGCCCGTTCTCACCCAATCTTCTTCCTGTGGGCCGTATGCAAGTCCTATATATCTTACCACCGCCCTGTCCGGAAGGGACGTAAATCCTTTTATCCTCAAACTGTCGTATACCGATAATAAAATCGAATCATCTACATAAGTAGAAACTTGCGTCTCAGGAACCTTGAAAAAGGCGTATTCGGTCTCGTATTTGTCTGTCTGAATTCTCATTCTGACTATTGCCTGTATGGGAGAAACCCAAGCGGATAATCCCATGAAGGCTTTGAGCTGTTTTGAGGTCTCTCTCTTTTCGAGCATGGACAAAAAATCTTCTTCGGATATCATTCTCTGCTGAGCGTAAAATCTGTTGTAGAAGCTCATCGTATCGGAAATAGTTCCGAGATAGTTCTTGCTTACTGAAAAGCCGGCCGTGAGAGCCCTGTTGAAAAGAACTTCGTCGAGAACCATGGAAAGATATACTCTTTCGCTAATGGCGTCCCTTTCTCTTTCCCCCACGTTTTGCCCCCTGCTTTGGATTGTCGCCGCTTCGCGTGCGACTTCGAGCTCGTAAAATACGTAAGATTGAGCACTGCCCTTAATGACGAAAGCCGTATCTTCGAGCGCTTCATTCATACCAGCGTTTTTATCTCTTCCGATAATGTCGGCCAAAGTGTCCCAGAGCTGGGACCATCCGAACATAACGACAAAAGCTATGGCTACGATCCAGAATACAATTGCCATGTGTTTTCTAAAACGCTCCAAGACCATATTTCAACTTCTCCTTTCCGTGAACGAAGACGGTTTTTTATTCTATGGTTTTTTTCTGATTGTCAAAGATAAAGAGTATAAACCAATTCAGACCAAATAAACAATAAAAATAATTGATAAAGCTGAGTTTTTTTATTATCATATCCGCTATACTGTTTTACGCCGTCTCACAAATTTTTCGAAACAGGACTGATAATTAATGCTGGCTTTAGTGCAGAGGGTAAAAAAAGCGGGAGTTTTTTCAGAAAGCGGGAAAAAAGCTTTTATCGGAAAAGGATTGATAGTCTATCTTGGTGTAAAAAGAGAAGACACTGAAAAACATGCTTTTTCGCTCGCTTCGAGAATATTAAACGCAAGGCTTTTTGACCAAGAAGACAAATCTTTTGAAAAAAGCGTAATAGAAACAGAATATTCTATCATGGTGATCTCTCAGTTCACTCTGTACGCTGACACAAAAAGAGGCAGAAGACCCGATTTCGGAAAAGCGATGAAAGCCGAAGACGCCAAAAAACTCTTTGATTTCTTCTTCGAAAAAATCCGGGAAGGAGTACCGTCGGCGCAGAAAGGGGATTTCGGCGCTCACATGGACATCGAATACATAAACGACGGACCAGTTTCAATATTATACGAGGAGGTCTGATTGCCAAGCAGTATGACAGGTTTTGCAAATTCCGAGGAAATTCTTAAAGACGGCTCGTCTCTCAGCGTCGCCATAAAATCCCTGAATCACAGATACCTCGACGTATCCCTGAATGCTCCGAGAGAAGTATCGAACATGGAAACTGAAATTGCCGGAATTGTCGCCGAAAAAATGAAAAGAGGAAAAATTACAATTACAGTCTCGATAAAAAACCCCTCGCAGATAAACGGAGGATTTTCTTTCGACGAAAAGATGGCCAGATCAACGTTAGATGAAATTTTGAAACTCAAAGAAACCCTCGGACTTAAAGATTCTGTCCTTTTGGAACATGTTCTTCAATTCAACCTAAATATCCAAAAAGAAGGCCAGAATCCCGATGAAGAGTTATGGAAAACAATTAAAAACACAATTGAAAAAACTCTCTCCGATCTATCTGAAAAAAGGATCGAAGAGGGTAAAAAACTTGCTGAAACAATATCCGTATATTTGTCCAAAATAGAGCGATCAAAAGATTGCATCGGCAATATCGCCCCTTCAGTGGTCATTGAAAAAAAGGGGAAACTGCTCGCTCTTCTGTCGGACTCCATAGATTCCTTGCTGTCAGCCAGGCAGGATATATCGGACAAAGACAGGATCTGGTTCCGGAACTTCGTAGAAGCAAGAATTTTGACCGAAACTGCATTTTTAGCCGATAAAATAACTATTAATGAAGAATTGGACCGCTTAAACATTCATTTGCAAAAATTCAAAGAGATTCTGAAAAAAGACTCTCCCGTAGGCAAACAGCTGGACTTTCTTATACAGGAGATGCAAAGAGAAGCCAACACAATTGCTTCCAAGGCTCAGAAAGCAGAAATATCTTTAGAAGTAGTCCAAATCAAAGAAAACCTTGAAAACATAAGAGAACAGGTTCAAAATATAGAATGAAAAAGAAAATGATTATTGCCCTTTCAGGCCCTTCAGGAGCCGGAAAAACGACGATTTGCAGAGAGTTGAAAAATTCAACGCCCGGAGTTGACTACATAGTCTCTTTCACGTCAAGACCCAGGAGGACGGGTGAAATAGAAGGCGTAGATTACTTTTTCGTGTCCGAAGAAGCTTTCAAAAAGAAAATTGACCGCAATGAATTTCTAGAGTGGGCTAAGGTTCACGGATTTTTTTACGGAACGCCGCTGGAACAGATTGAAAAATCCCGAAAAAATGATAATATTTGTCTTCTCGATTTAGACGTACAAGGCGTCGCAAGCCTTTTGAAAATATATCCTCACGCGACGACAATATTCATCTTGCCTCCTTCTCCTGAGACTCTCGCCAGCAGACTCAAAAAGAGAGGCACTGAAACCGACAATGAATACGAAAAAAGAATCGAGAATGCGGAATCAGAATTGAAAAAGATAGGCGCATACAAATATGTTGTGAAAAACGACGAAGTAAAAGAGGCTCTGATGCAGATAAAATGCATATTCACCGCCGAAAAATGCCTCGTTGATAAAAACTCAATTAAGGAGGTGGCAAATTGGACAATAAAAATTACAGAATAGCCAAAGACGGTCTTCTCGACGACAGCACAAACCTCTTCGAGATCACTATTGCCGCTGCAAGAGAAGCAAAAAAACTTAACGCTTTGGCCAAAAACAGAGCTCTTCAGCTCGAAGAAAAACCTCTGGTGACCGCTTTTAATAAACTTCAGAACAAAGAACTGAATTATCATTACGCCGACGAAGAAGAAATACTGGAAAAACCGGACAAATCGGAAAAGAAAAAATTATGAGCAACATCCTGATCGGACTGACAGGAAGTATTTCAATCTATAAAATGCCTTCTCTGATAAGAAGACTTAGGGAAAATAAACACTCCGTCAGAGTCGTCATGACTGAATCCGCATTAAAACTGATGGGCGAATCTGTTTTTTCAGCCGTTACGGGCACGGAAGTCTACACCGACACCTTTAAATGTTACGGCGGCTTCCCCATCCCGCACATTGACCTGGCAAAATGGGCGGACATTTTTCTTGTAGCTCCGGCGAGCGCTGATTTTATAGCCAAACTCGCCAAAGGTTCCGGTGACGACCTTCTCTCTTCTGTAGCTCTCGCTTACAAAAATAAAATTGCCGTCGCGCCAGCCATGAACGTCAATATGTGGACGAACAATATCGTCCAGAGCAACGTCAATTTTCTTCGTGAAAAAGGATTTTACTTTATAGGACCTGAATCAGGTTCTCTCGCCTGCAATGACATCGGAACAGGAAGGCTTGCCGGAGAATCGGTTATAATAGCTGAATGCGAAAAACTTCTCTCGGAAGGACTGCTCGAAGGCAAAAGAATTCTCATCACGGCCGGAGCGGCTTCTGAACCAATAGATCCCGTGAGAGTTGTAACAAACCTTTCCAGCGGTAAAACCGGTCGTGCCTTAGCTCAGGAAGCCTTCAGGCAAAGAGCCGGAAAAATTGACTTCGTGTGCCCTCCACAGGTCCCGCTTCCTCACGGAGTTTCGTATCACGAGGCGAAAACATCAGCAGATTTCAAAGACGCCGTCCTCCGGCTGCTTCCGGAATGCGACATTTTTATTATGTCAGCGGCTATAAGCGATTTCCGCCCCGCGTCTTTTTCCAAAAACAAAATAAAAAGAGAAAATAAAAGCATTGCAATCGAATTCACACCAACAGACGATATTCTTGTGGCCACTTCAGGCATGAGAGGAAAAATCTTTACCGTGGGTTTCGCTCTTGAAACTTCGGATCTTGAGGAAAACGCGAGAAAAAAAATCGGAACGAAAAAACTCGACCTTGTAATAGCCAATTCTCCTTCCTCTATAGGAGCAGATTCTTCAGACATAGTGATAATAGGAAGTGACGGATCCGCGATTTCCTCATTTGAGAAAATTTCAAAAAACGATCTGGCCGTAATTGTCGTAAAATGTATAGCAGATGCAATCCGTAAATAGAGACCAGTTAATAGCTTTGTTGGAAGAATTGGAAGAAGAAGGCGTTGAATATATTGAAAACTTCAAAACCAAAGCATACTCCGGCGGGCAATCAGAAAAAGCCGCGATACTGAATAATATTTTCGAAAAAATAAAATCGTGCAAAAAATGCACTCTCGGCGAGACCAGAACCAACATGGTTTTCGGAGAAGGGAATCCTGATGCAAAAGTAGTATTCGTGGGAGAAGCGCCGGGACGTGAAGAAGACCTGAGCGGCAGGCCTTTTGTCGGAAGAGCCGGCAAACTCCTGACTGACATCATAGAAAAAGGTATGCAGACCTGTAGAAAAGACGTTTACATCTGCAATGTTCTTAAATGCAGGCCCCCTGAAAACAGGGATCCCATTCCTGACGAGGTTGAAAAATGTCTGGAAACATTAATCAGCCAAATTCTCGCGATTAACCCGAGAGTTGTTTGCGCCCTCGGAAGGCACGCCGCTTCAGCCCTTTTGAACAAAGGGCAAAAACTCTCCGATTACCGGGGCCGCATTCACAGATTCGAATCTTTTCCCGTAGTCGTCACCTACCATCCGAGCGCTCTGTTGAGAAATCCCAACTTAAAAAGACCTGCGTGGGAAGACGTCAAGATACTCTTGAGGATAGCCCAGGGTGAAGATCCTGACGAAATAGGAACGTGGTGATGGCGACTGCCAAAAGAAGCATCCTTCCCTCCTCTCCGGAAGCTGAGGCCGCTGTTCTGGCTTCCTGCATGCTGAACTCGGATTCCTGTTCACTCGCCGCGGAAAGGCTTTCCGTTGAAGATTTTTACGTTCCCGCGCATAAAATAATTTATCAGGCAATAATGAAAATATTCAACGACACTCCCAATCCGGTCGTCGATCTCGTCACTGTCGGCGACGAAGTCCGCCGCATGAAAAGACTCGAAGAAATAGGCGGCATTGCATATCTGGCTGAACTCGAAGGCAGCCTTCTCGGCACTGCGGCTTCGAACACTTCGGAATACATTAAAAGGGTCAAGGACACTTCCATCCTGAGAAGACTCATAGATGTCTGTCAGGGAATCGTATCAATCGCGACGACTTCGGACATGGATTCCGAAGAACAGCTTGACAACGCGGAAAGCCTGATATTCAGGATAAGACAGGAAAAAAAATCTTCCGATTTCGACGAGATATCCGACGTCGTTCACGAAGCCATAAAGGAAGTTGACAATCTTTATCAGAACAAGGGAAAAATATCCGGCGTCGAAACTCACTATCCCAGACTCGACCAGATCACGAGAGGTTTGCAGAGACAGGAATTCATAGTACTGGCGGCCAGACCGGGAATGGGAAAGACGGCTTTCGCTTTGAACATGGCGACCGAAACTTCGACAAAAAATAAAGTCCCCATACTCATTTTCAGCCTGGAAATGAACAGTCTGAGAATTGTCAGCAGAATGATAGCGAGCCTTGCCCGTGTCGACAGCCAGAGGATCAACACCGGTTTCATATCTCACGCGGATTTCGACCAGCTAACGAACGCCGCCTCAAAAATTGCGTCCACCGACATATACATCGACGACTCATCGGCCATGTCAATTCTCGAACTTAAAGCAAAAGCGAGAAGGAAAGCCGAAGACCTCAGCAAACGTGGAAAAAAGCTCGGACTCATAATTATTGATTATCTTCAGCTTATAAGATACACGGAAATGAGAGTAGAGAACAGACAGCAGGAAGTCGCCAACATTTCCATGGCGCTGAAAGCAATGGCAAAAGAACTTGACGTCCCGGTACTTGCTTTATCACAGCTCAGCAGAGCGTCTGAAATGAGAACGGAGCGTAAACCCCAGCTATCCGACCTGCGCGAATCGGGAGCCATAGAACAGGACTCAGACGTCGTCATGTTTCTGCACAGAGATTATTACTACACAAAGGAAGAAGAAGTAAAAAACAAGGCCGAACTCATAATAGCAAAAAACAGGAACGGACCTACCGACATCATAAAACTCCACTGGACTCCGGAGTACCTCAGGTTCGATCCGGTCGACTCCTCGGAAGATGAATAAAATAATAAAAAAGATAATCGACAGATTTTACTATCTCATAAGAAACAGGGTCAGAGGTATACTAATCCTGATCAATTCAATATTTCTTTTCATAGTAGAAATGATTAAATCTTTCGAGAAACCCCGAATACTTCTAAAACTGACGGTAGAACAGATGTATCTTACCGGCAATCAGTCGCTTCCGATTATAATAGTGTCTTCGGCCGCGATAGGCCTCGTGACGACATTTCAGGCTCAATTTCAAGGAAGGGGAATAATCCCCGACATATATATTTCGACGGCTCTAGTAAAAGCGACACTCGAAGAGCTCGGTCCTCTCCTGACGGGGCTGATGCTTTCAGGAAGAGTCGGAGCGGCAATGGCGGCTGAACTCGGTACCATGAAAGTCACGGAACAGATTGACGCTCTTTCAGCCATGGCAATAAACCCTTTCAGATTCCTGGTTCTGCCAAGATTTTTTGCAGTAGTTATGATGACCCCCGTTTTAACAGTGATTTCCGAGGCTGCATCGATCTTCGCCGGGTATTTGCTGGCCACGCTTTCCATGGGAATATTGCACGAAACTTTCATGAAAGGCATGAAGTTCAGCTTTATGCCGATCGAATTGTTCGGAGGTTTGATCAAAGCCGTGATTTTCGGCATGATAATTTCCCTTGCCGGCACGTTTACAGGTTTTCACGCCGACGGCGGTGCAAAAGGCGTCGGACAAGCGACGACAAAAGCTGTTGTCTCGGCGTCCGTCCTGATTCTGATAGCTGACTATCTTGTCGCAAGGCTTGTGTTCAGATGATCTCCATAAAGAATCTCTACAAAAAATTTGAGAACAAGATCGTTTACGAAGACCTGTCAATAGACGTCGAAAACGGCGAAAAGCTCGTCATAATAGGACAATCAGGCGTAGGAAAGAGCGTTTTACTTAAACACATGGTAGGTTTGATAAGGCCCGATTCCGGAACAATATCAATAGACGGAGTCAATCTTGAAAGAATAAGCGTTCCCGAGCTTTTCAGACAGAGAAAGAAGTTCGGTTTCGTGTTTCAGGGAGGAGCCCTTTTCGACTCCATGTCGGTCGCTGAAAACGTTTCACTGCCGCTCAAAGAACATTCAAAAATTCCTTTTTCCGAAATGATGGACAAGGTATCCGAAAAACTCGAAATGGTCGGCTTAAAGGGCTGTGAATTTCTCGAAACAGCTGAGCTTTCAGGCGGAATGAGAAAAAGGGTCGCCATAGCGAGAGCGATTATAATGGAACCGGCTTACATTCTTTACGACGAGCCGACCACAGGGCTCGATCCCATTCTCGCTGAACACATAAACGAACTGATAGTGGATTTAAACTCAAGACTGAACATAACGAGCATAGTCGTAACCCACGACATAGAGTCAGCCTATACTGTGGCTTCGCGGATAGCAATGCTTTACAAGGGCCAGATAATATTTTCCGGATCAACGCAAGAAACTAAAAACTCTGACAACCCGTATCTGAATCAATTTCTGCTCGGTAAAAGTGAAGGTCCGATAGAGATAAACTGATTGCGCTCGATATCCGCAATACGTTTCACGGACGTTTGAAAAAATGACATATAAAAATAATCTTTCAATTGAATTGCCCGGATTTTGTGATATAAATTAGCATTATGAAACATATTGAAAAAAGCTATTCGTGGAAAGTGACTTTTCTGGCTGTCGTGAGCATTATTATTGTCATTGCCGGTTACGCCTTTCTCTCAAACTTCACTTTCTCAAAAAAGGGTTACAAAATCAGAGCGGTCTTCAACAACGTCAGCGGATTGTTCGAAGGCGCAGATGTTCAGGTACACGGCGTGACAAGAGGCAGGGTTTCAAAAATTACGATACACGACAAGGAAGTCGAAATCGAGATGCTTCTTGACAAAGACGTTCATCTGAACGCAGACGCCAGAGCCGGGATATACCAGACGTCACTCATATCAAACGTAAAATATATAAACATAACACCCGGAACTCTCGTCGTGGCGTTTGACACGACAAAGCTGATGCCAACCGACCCTGTCATGATATTCGACATCGGACAGCTTTCAAAAGCCGTTGAAGATGTTGAAATGCTTGTTTCGGATATCAAAAGCAATTTCGACACTTCTGCGGGCGAACTGCTAAAACAAAGCACCGTCCTGGTGGTAGACGCTCAGTCGACAGTTCAAAATCTCACCTATCTTCTCGCAGAACTCCGTCAGACTGCCGTCCAGACCCGATCGAGCCTTGCCGCGGTCTCTTCTCAGTTATCGGACAAGGGTGAGAAACTCGACAAGACCATTGGCCTTCTTGACACGACTTTGTGTAAAATGGACACCGCCCTGACGCTATTAATTCAGATAGAGAGATCTATAGCGAGAGGTGAAGGTACCCTCGGCAAACTCATAAAGGAAGATTCGCTGTATTACGACATGAGAAGAGCGGTTGGCGCATACGAAATGCTGGCGGAAGACATCAGAGCGAATCCGAGAAAATACATCAACCTCGAAGTGTTTTAAGCTGTGAAAAAGGTCAACAGGGATAAATTTGTCTGCTCCAACTGCGGAGAGACATTTACTAGATGGCAGGGCAGCTGTCCTTCTTGCGGGGCATGGGACACAGTCGTAGAATCAAAAGAAGCGGTTTCTTCGAAAGCCGCGTCATCCGTCAAGGATATTTCCGCCTATCAGTCTGATTCAGAAAAATCGATAACCGGAGTCGGTGAATTCGACAGGGTTCTCGGAGGAGGTTTTATCCCCGGATCTGCCATACTTATCAGCGGAGAACCCGGAATCGGAAAATCGACTTTTATACTCCAGGTGGCCGACAGCGTCGCTAATTTTTCGAAAAATGCGCTTTACATAACTGCTGAAGAGAGCATGCATCAGCTTCTCTCGCGAGCGAAAAGAATCGGTTCTCATTCGGAAAACCTCAAATTCGTCTCGGAAAACGACGCCAACGAAATTCTGAAAATACTCTCCGTTGGGAAATACGACGCCGTCATTCTCGATTCGGTCCAGACGGTATTCAATCCTGCCATTGAGAGCATAACCGGAAGCGTCAATCAGGTCAGAAGCGTTTCCGAGATCATGTGCACTTTCGCCAGAAAAACAGGTTCGACCGTTTTTCTAATCGGACAGGTCACAAAATCCGGAGACCTCGCGGGGCCGAGATCACTCGAACATCTTGTCGACGTCGTCCTCTCAATAGAAGGCGACAGAAGGCAGGAATTCAGAATACTGAGATCATACAAGAATCGTTACGGCTCAACAGACGAAATCGGGATTTTCAAAATGACAGAAAAAGGATTTGAAGAAATAAAAGACGCCACCGAGATCCTGCTCGACAAAGACAAAAAGGTACTCCCTCCGGGCACGATAAGGGGGTCCGTCATAGAAGGCAACCGGTCTTTCATTGTAGAAGTGGAATCACTGACCGTACCCACAAAATTCGGAGTACCAGCGAGAGTTGTAAACGGTTTCAACCAGAAAAGGCTGTCCATGCTGCTCGCCGTACTGGACAAGTGGCAGAACGCTGATTCAGGAAGCGTAGACATATACTGCAACATTGCCGGCGGGCTTCACGTCTCGGACACGGCACTCGATCTTTCTATTGCCCTGGCAGTGGTTTCCAGCTATTCCGGTTTCAGTATTCCTGCAAACGCGATTGCTTTCGGCGAGATGAGCCTTTCGGGAGACATAAGACCGGTTAAAAGTCACGAGCTTCGGATCAAGGAAGCAAAAAGGCTTGGCTACGAAACTATAATCGTGCCACAGTCCAAAATACGGGAAGGCATCCCGGTAAAGAATATTTCAGAAGCGGTAAAAGTACTAAAAGACCTTTCCGCCGAAACCAAGAAGCCAAAAGGAAAATAATGTTTAAAAATTTTCTCTCGCCCATGTTTGAAAAAAAAATAAGACTGATTCCGACGTCACTCGCCCTGTGCGATGCAAGATTTATTCCTTTTCTTGAAATTTTCCCTTTTAAAACCGATCTCTACCTGATGACCTCCTGGATTGACTTTTTCTCCGAACTGTCCGATTCTTCTTCAAGCCACAAAAAAGACGGGAAACTCGCTTCTGCAAACATTGAAAGTCTTTCGGACGTAACCGGCGTCTCCGTAGTAAAAATAAGCGACTGCAAATCTTTCCCGGATTTGCTCAAAAAAAACAGGAAATATTCCCAAACATTCGTCGTTTCTTCGGAGACTGAAGCTGATCACCTGTCCATGCTTTACGGAATAAAAAACATCAATTTCGACCGAACCGCCGGTGTTTTTTCCGATAAATACTGGCTTGGAAAATTTATTTCTGTAAAACCCTTCGAAAAAGACGAATCCGGTCTTAAAGGCCGCCTTCCGGACGGCACCATCTACCAGGTTAAAGACGAAGAACACATCCCTGATAAAGAGATTACATGCAGAGTATCAAGTTTTGTAAAATCTTCCGAAGGGACTATCCTTTTTCTGAAAAGGGACAAGCTGTCTAAAAGAAAGCTGTTGTGGGATTTAGTGCTGTAATTGTCGCGGGCGGATCAGGCAAGAGATTCTCCGCCCCTGTTTTGAAACAATCCATGCCTCTTTTCGGCCTCAGAATGTGGGAATGGAGCGCCAAAGCTTTTGACGCATCAGACGGCTGTGACGAGATTGTTATCGTAAAACCTAAAGGTATCAAAAACTCCCAGTCTTTATTCCGTCCCGAAAGCACATACAGGCACAAACTTGTTTTCATCGAAGGCGGAAGTGAAAGGCATCTTTCCGTTCTCAACGGAATAAAAAAAACGTCCTGCGAATTTGTCGCCATACATGACGCTGCCAGACCACTGCTTAAAAGACAACTTATTGAAAAACTCTGGACGGAATGCCGCAAAGGTTTTTCAGTCATTCCCGTCACAGATGTTTTTGACACAATAAAAGAGGTCAAAAACGGGTTTGTTGAAAAGACTGTGGACAGATCAAAACTCCGCAGGATTCAGACGCCTCAGTTTTTCCCAAAAAAAATCATAGAAAATGCGCTGGCTTCCTGCACTGAAATTCTGACAGACGACTCCTCGTACGCTGAAAAAAACGGAACAAAGGTGCTGACAGTTCCCGGAGACTCATGCAACTTTAAAATAACCACGAGAGAAGACTTTGACACGGCTCAAAAACTTCTCGCCTCATCGGCGAGGGTCGGATTCGGTTTGGATTTTCACAGATACTCAGAAAACAGGGATCTCATACTCGGAGGGGTAAAGATCCCTTTTGAGCTGGGTCTTTTGGGCCATTCCGACGCAGACGCTCTGTATCACGCCATAACCGACGCTGTGCTTGGAGCCTGCGGCATGAGAGACATCGGATTTTACTTTCCCGATGACAACAAATCTTTTCTGGGCGCTTCGAGCGCGCATCTTCTCAAAAAAGCTCTAGTGATAGCCGGAAATCCTCATATAGTAAACATAGATTCCGTCGTAGTGGCGGAAAAACCCAAACTCAGTCCGCACGTGCCCGAAATGATAGAAAACATATCCAGAACCGTCGGCTGCGACTCATCATCCGTAGCCGTAAAAGCCACGACGAGCGAACGAATGGGACCCGAAGGCGCGATGGAAGGAATATCCGCCCGGGCAGTCGTCAGCCTGCTTAAATTTTGAAACACACTATAGTATTATTCCTTGTTCTGATCTCCGTTCTATCGCAGATCGTATTGGGTCTCCACGCCGACGAACCTTGCCAGCACAATGAAAGAACCCTGAAAGAAAAGTTCACAATGACTCTCAGAGAAAAAGGCATTCCTCCCGACATCATAATAGCCCTAATTTCAATGCTGCCTATATTCGAACTCAGGGGCGGCATACCCGTAGGCATCCTTACACTCGATCTTCCTTACTGGAGAGTTTACATCGCCGCTGTCGCGGGCAACATGATACCTGTCCTTCCGATTCTTCTTTTTACAGGCGCAGTTTCCAGATTCCTCTCCAGAAACAGAAAATTTGCAAGTATTATAAACTGGTGGTTCAGGAAGACCAGAAAAAAATCAGCCTCGATTGAAAAATATAAATCTTTGGGTCTCATGCTTTTCGTAGCTGTTCCATTGCCTGTAACGGGAGCATGGACCGGCGCTTTCGCGGCTTTCCTCGCCGGCATAGACGTCCGAAAGTCTTTTTTGGCGATACTTTTCGGTGTCGCCTCAGCCGGTATAATCGTTACGGCCGCGACCCTTCTGCTTTCTAAAATCGGCTGGGCAGGAGCGATTGTGTTGTCCGTCGTAGTACTCTCGGCAATGGGTTTTTCTTTTTACGGCCTGATGTCCAAAGATGAGAATAGAACTCGCTCCTCTTGACGGTATTTCAGACAGACCTTTCAGAATTATCTGCCGCCGTTGCGGGGCTTCTCACGTAACCACGGAGATGATACCTGTTCAGGGAATAACGTCTAATCCGAAAAAATATCTGCAAAAAGCGTCTTTTGCAGATGAGGAAAGACCGGTAACCGTTCAGATAGCCGGTTCAGATCCGTCTAAAATCAGAAAAGCGGTCTCTCTTGTAAATCCTCTTTATCCCGATTTCATTGAACTTAACGCCGGGTGTCCGGCGCGAAAAATAATCAAATCCTGCAACGGAGCGGCGCTTTTGAAAGATTTGACGAAACTGAGGTCCTGCGCCGAGGCGACTGTTGAAGAATCGAAATTTCCGGTCACGCTCAAGACGAGAATTGGATTTGACGCGCCCATATATGACGAAATTCTTTCAGCTTTGCATGGAATCGGTCTAGTTCTCATCAAAATTCACGGCCGAACCGCACTTCAAAATTATTCTGTAAAAGCCGACTGGGAAACGCTTAAATATATTTCAGAAAATTCGGAAATTCCCGTCATCGGTAACGGCGACGTGGATTCCTACGAAAAAGCAATTTTTTTGGGATCTTCAGGATCCTTTGCAGGTGTTATGATAGGCAGGGCGGCAAGAGGCAATCCCTGGATTTTTAGGGAGAAACAGTACTCAAAAGGCGAAAGAAACGAATTGATCAAGGAACACTGCCGTCTGATGGTTGAATTTTACGGTGAGGAACGGGGGATTACGATTATGAGAAAACATTTGCTGTGGTATTATAAAGGCTTGAAAAATTCAAAAAACCTGAAAATAGCTGCCTCTCACGTCAGCACTCTCCAAGAAGCCTGCAAAGTAGTTGACATGTCGGAGAATGATTTATTCGAAGACCGAATTTAACTCCTCAGTCCCTTCTAAGACGAACCGTCCGTCTTTTATCACGCAGACTTCCGAAGCTTCTCCTACAGCTTTTATGCAGGCAATTTCCTCGAAAGGCAATGTAATGTCGGTGTGTTTGAAGAAATAAGCTTTTTTCATGTCTTCTTTGCGTATCGCCGACCTTTCATTTTCCTTAGCCATCATTTCCTTGCCGTCACATTCGTTGAAGTGCCTCATGTCTTCCTGATGCGAAAAACACGTGTCGCCGATAGCAAAGTGAGGCCCCATCTTCTCTATAATCAAAACAGGCAGAAGGTGTGTTATTTTGTGTTTTTTCGCCTTGACGTACGCGAGTGTGTTCGTGCCGATTGCGAATTCACCCATCGGCAGAGTTTCATGGGGAAAAAGGAGATTTTCTTTTACATATTTTTTGTTTTCTTCGGGACTGGAAAAATTGGCGCAATTGTAAGAAGTTATGTATCCGTCTTCGAAAACAAGTTCGAGGTCAACAAATCTCAAATTATTGAGAAAGGCTTCTTTGACATGAAGCACTCCCGATGTTCCCTTTAGCACCGGAGAAGTGAAAACTTCACCTACGGGAATGTTCATGTCTGCACCGCAATTGACGAAGTTAGTCTGCTTTTCAGGATTTTCCAGGCGTTTGAGAGCTATCTTTATGTCGGTTCTGTTGCCTTCAGTTCCTTTCACGCTAATATAATTTCCACTGTCAAGTGCGTCAATTATTTTTTTCTGGATCATTTCGTATTTTTCGGCTTGGAGGAGATTGATATCTATTATGTCGGAGAATATCTCTTTGAAGTTTCCGCCTATCTCAGGTGACGGGAAAGCTATAATAGTGAAACTTATAGAAGACATTGGCAGATACTTCTCTCTTATCTGCATTATCTCCGCCTGAATCCTTCTGTTCAGTTCCTGCTGTTCTTCCGTCAGTTCGTATTTTACCTTTTTTATGGCGGGTTTGAACGGGCTTTCTCCGAATTTAGCCACGTGTATCATTCCGGAAACTTCAGAAAATATATCTTTGAATTCAGGCATCAGCTTTTCGGTGGAGCTAATCATAAAATCGACGTATTCCTCGTCGAGATAAAGACTGTTGCTGAACCTGAAATCATATTTCATCTGTTTGTTTATGTCAGTAGAAAACATGTCGTAAAAGAGGGCTTTAAATTTCTTTTCTTCGAGCTTTTTAAGCAAGTGTTTCAAAAGCGCTTCAAGACCTACGGCTCCGAACAGCAGGACGTAAGGTTTGCCCTGGTAAGATTTCCCGGAACCTTTAAAGCTTCTGATATAAGAACCGACAATCTGATCGGCGAGCATTTCGAGTTTTTTTTCCGAATATTCCGACAAAAAATCCGCCATCTTAATTTCGTTTTCTGATATGTACTTGCCGTAACTGAAGAGATATTTTACATCAGACAAATCACTACCCGTGACGATGTCGTGACATAGCTTGTAAGAAGGATCGAATTGCTCTGTCATAAACTGTTTCATTTGTTCTATGTTTGTTTCAGCGATGTCAGACAAAACGATTTGCCTTATTTTTTCTGCTGTGATTTCTCCGCTTCTTGAAACACTGTAAAGATCGACGAGTTTTTTCAGACCGCTGACGATCGCAAATCTTTTGTTATAGAAACAGTAATTGAGATTTTTGTTAATTTCGTTACAGAAAAAAGCGAGAAGCTTCGCCTTTTCCTCGCCAAAAATTTTTGATGAAAATTCGAGTTCTTCGTAACTTGTTCCGAAATTGGAAGGAAGCCTGTGAGAATACATGGTCTCATTGTCCTTTTTCAGGTCTTCGAAATGACTTTTCAGAAAGTAAGCCGGACATACTTTACTCTCTATTTCGGCGGCTTCTAAAATTTTTTTTGAGAGCTTCAGCAGATAGTCGTCAAAAGGTTTGATTTCTTTTTTTTCGATTTCTGATACCGCTATTTTTATTTCATTTATTTTTTCTCTGTAAATATTGTCGGTTTTCGAGTTTTCTTTTTT
>JAFGSQ010000011.1 GCA_016934535.1 candidate division WOR-3 bacterium | reverse complement strand
GCCGCTTTCATCCAACCTTTTTTTGGGATAACAATAGACCAATCCATTTATACTGTCCATTAAAACTAATTTTGAACCAACAGCCCCTGTTATTCTACTTATTAAACCTGTCCCTTTTATACTGTTTTGTCAAATCGTTTTGGAACCAACGTCCCCCTTTTCGAAAGAATAAACCTTAAGATTAATGTATATTGAATTTAATAACATTGACAATGTATATACATAGTAATAAAATAATATATGAATGTTTATAATTGGAATCAAGAAAAAAATGAAAAACTTAAATTTGAAAGAAATATAAGCTTTGAGGAAATTATATTGGCAATTAATGAGGGAAATTTAGTTGATGTATATGAACATCCAAACCAGAAGGATTACATAAATCAAAAAATTTATGCAGTGAATGTTAATAATTTTATATATTTAGTGCCATTTGTTAAAAATGATAATGAAATATTTCTTAAAACTATAATACCAAGTAGAAAAGCAACTAAGATTATTTTAGGAGGTAAACATGAATAGTAAATTAAAATATGATAATGAAGAATTAAAAATATTAAATAACTATGAAAATGGAAAATTAAAACAATCAAAATCATTTAAAGAAGATATAAAAACAGCAAAAGAATATGCTAAAAATACTATTTCAAAATCTAAGCATATTAGTATAAGACTATCCGAAAAAGATATACAAAAATTAAAAATAAAATCAATTGAAACAGGAATTCCATATCAAACATTAATAGGAGCATTAATTCATCAATATACTGAAAATAAAATTAAATTAAAAATTTAAGAAGCGGGTGAACTAGATATAAAAAAGCAGCCGTGATACAACATTAAGATCAACTAAACCGAAAGAAAAAAAGATTAAACTCACAAAGAAAATAACCGAAACTGAATTTGATAATGGATATTGGTATTCTGACGAGATAAAAGCCTTTGCCAGAGAAATCGGCATAAAATATATCGGCAAACTTCGCAAAGACGAATTAGAACAACTAATAAAATATTACATCAGGAATGGACGGGTAAAAAAATCAGACAGAAAGAACGTTGTAAAACGTGGGAAAAAAGACATTGAAATCGGACTGACAGCTTCATTGCCGGTTATCAATTATACGAGTAACAAACAGACAACGGATTTTATAAAAACAGAAGCAGACAAACTTGTAAGAGGACTAAAAATAAAATCAGGAGTCTGGTATCGTCTAAACCGTTGGCGTGATCGACAAATTACAAATGGAAAAAGAATAACTTATGGAGACCTGATCAACCAATTTATTATACTCAATCAGACAGAGGGGAAATTTGAAAAGGTTGATGTCGGAAGATATATAAATTTTATTTCTGACTATTTGGCAAACGAAAAACGTGCGACAAGACAACAGGCTATTGACGAATGGAAAAAACTAAAAAAATTGAACGCCGAAAAGAGCTATAAATCCTGGAAGCAACTAAGGAAAAATATACGCCCGAACCGCTAAAATCCGGTATGAGTTTACCGTCGCAGAAATTTGGGGTCAGGAAGAGAAATTGAATCCTCTTACAGAGTCCAAACAGAAAACAACAGAACAAGCATTGTCGTCAGAAATCTGAATCCCGGTGTTTACTTTTTCAGGATAGAGGGTGAAAGAAAATTACATGAGGGAAAGTTTGTAATTTTATAGTTATTCCAAGAGATATTTCAAGGAACTATCCTGATTCCCCTTGATCTCGGTGAATTGTCAAAGACTTCTATCACATGAAAGACGAGAGCCATTGATTTTTCAGGTGAAATACCGTGTATGAAGTCGTGGACGGTGTTTATGTATTCGACCGTATTTCTTTCGTATTCGGAAAGGTTGGGATCTTCCGGATGTATGATCTGAGCGACGGCTTTTATCTCATAAGACGGTATGTCGAGAAAGACGATTGAAACCAACGGGCATGCAATTATGTTAAGGAAAGTGTGGGTCCTGAATTCTTCAGTGGTGTAAAGTTCGAGACTGACCTGTTTAGTTTTGTCGAAGATGTCCGGATTGCTGTAAAGTGAATCGAGGATGTCGAGTTTACGGATGAAAGAAGAATCGAAATTATCTGTCAGAAGTTCTGACACTTCTTCAATGAATTCCTCTTTCGGAAGGAACCCGAGACCTTTTACGGCGTTGTTAATGCTGATTCTGGTGTCTTCCCTTTTTCCGCCGTATGAAGCGATCATACCTGAATGAGGGCCCGAAAGAGGCGGCATCTCCCCGTTTTTCCACATTTGAAGGGCTTCTCTCCTGCTCGCGATGTTCCACTCCATAAATTTTTCAGACAGGTTATTTACAGTTAATTCGATCCATTCATTTTCGGTCAAGACTCTGATAGTACCCTCCGGGAGCCTTGTGAGGTCAAGGTTGTCCTGAATGTAATATGGATGCAAATTTTCAGAAATATCGAGCGATGTCGGCATGCCCGATTCTGCCTGCGAAACAGTGGCGAAAATCATCAAAACAGGGAAAAAACAAAATACTTTCTTCATTGCACCCTCCAATGGAAAAGTTTTCGTTATTCTATCACACAGTCAGGTCTATTTCATGTTTAACATAAACTGCTGAAACGGAAAATAAAATATTTTTGAAGAGACTGTTTCCCAATTGACGATAAAAAAGATAAAATTTACAAAATAATGTGAAGTCAATTTTTACGACTCACGCCGGTCAAATATAATTATTGATTGGATACGATGGGCATAGAAAAAGATATATTCGAATTCAGAAACTTTTCTGTCCTTCTGACAGATTCGGAGTTGACAGTACTGAATTGCGGCAAAGACTTTCTAAAGATAGCCGAAGGAAAGTCTGAAAGCGGCAAAAATGTAAAAATTTCGGATTTGTTCGGACCCAAGAACAAAGAATATATTGAGACAGCTCTTGAAAAAATCATGGCGGATGGCAAAGAATCCCAAATCGAAATAAAATATGAAAAAGACAACCGCGAAATGACCGCGATCATGAAGATTATTCCTTTTAAAATTGAAGCAGGTTTTTCAGGCTCAGTATGCTTTATTATTGACGCCACTTCGATAAACAGAATGTGGACTAAAAATTTAGAAGAACTTAAAAGCACATTGAATGAAAGAGTGGAAAGAAGGGCATCAAATCTCGCCAAGACCAATCAAAAACTGCAGGAAGAACTGAACAGAAAAATGGAAATAGAAGAAGAACTTAGATTTTTCGCCTCTACGGACGACCTGACAGGCATTTATAACAGACGCGCGGGTCTTTTATTTCTCGAGCACAGGATAAAGGAATCTTTTAAGGAAAACCTTCCATTTTTGATATGTTTTGTCGACGTCAACGGACTGAAAAACATCAACGATGATTTTGGACACAACGAGGGAGACAATCTGCTTGTCAAACTCACAGAGATTCTCAATGCTTCGATAAGGGAATCTGACGTCGTGTTCAGGCTCGGAGGAGACGAATTCATAATAATTTTTCAGTCCCTGGCGCTTGAAAAAACCGATCTTATCTGGAAAAGGATTAGAAAAAATTTAGACACTCACAACGCAAAAGAAGAAACGAAATACAACATAACAGTCAGTTACGGATTCGCAGTGTTCGATCCTCAGAACCCAAGGAGCATTGAAGAGCTTATCTCGTTCGCCGACCTTCAAATGTACAGAAAAAAAGAAGATTTTTACAAAAACTACGGGCAGAGATGAAAGGGAGAAAATCTCATCACGCTATGGAGACGTCTTCGCACAGATAGACGTCCTGTATGGCGTTCAGCAGACTGACTCCTTCTTCCGAAGGTTTTTGAAAAGCTTTTCTGCCTGAAATCAGCCCCATACCTCCCGCTCTTTTGTTTATTACGGCAGTTTTAACTGCTTGAGACAGATCATTCTCGCCTGATGCTCCGCCCGAGTTGATAAGCCCGATTCTGCCCATGTAGCAGTTGGCGACCTGATATCTCGTCAAATCTATTGGATGTATTTTTGCGAGAGTGGAATAAACATCTTTGTGGGTTTTTCCGAATTTTAAGTCTCTGAATCCGCCGTTGTTCTCAGGTTGTTTCTGTTTGACTATGTCCGCCTCAATGGTTACGGCGAGATGGTTGGCTTGTCCTGTAAGGTCTGCGGAAACGTGATAATCTGTTGACTGGGTTTTAAAGCTCTCATTCCTGAGATAAGCCCACAAAATAGTGACAAGGCCAAGTCCGTGGGCGTGTTCGAACGCCTCGGAAATCTCGGTTATCTGTCTTCTCGATTCCGCGGATCCGTAATAAACAGTTGCTCCGACAGCGATTGCTCCCATATCGAAAGCCTGTTCGACGGAGGCAAAAAGCGTCTGATCGTGGATGTTTGGATATGTCAAAAGTTCGTTGTGGTTAATCTTTACTATGAATGGAATCTTGTGAGCGTACTTTCTCGCCACGGAACCGAGGACTCCGAGAGTGGAAGCGACGGCGTTACATCCTCCGGCTATCGCGAGTCGGACAATGTTTTCAGGATCGAAGTATTCGGGATTCGGAGCGAAAGAAGCGCCGGCAGAATGCTCTATACCCTGATCTACGGGCAGTATGGAAAGGTATCCCGTTCCGGCCAATCTTCCTGTGTTGAAAATCTGCTGAAGATTTCTCATTACGGTCGTTGGTCTGTCGCTTGCAGAAAACACTCTGTCTATGTAATCGTTTCCTGGAAGATGAAGGTTCTCTTTTGGGATGCCTGAACAGCGGTAGTTCAGGAGGTTTTCCGCTTCGCCGCCGAGACATCGAATTATTTTTTCAATCATGCGGCCTCCTTTTATTTTGAAAATAACCCTACATTTCGGTTAAAATTCTAATACGCTTTCTGATACAATTCAATGACTTAAACCGGAGATGAAAATGTGCGGAAGATTTGCTGTAAAAAGCTCGCTGGCTCAACTGAAAAAGGATTTTGATGCCGCGATGGCTGAAAGTTTTGACGCCCAATCCGTCAAAACACCGTCTTACAACGTGGCTCCCGGACAAAATGTTCTGATTTTGGTTTTTGAGGGAAACCGGAAAATAAAGTCTGCGAAGTGGGGGCTTGTTCCTTCCTGGTCGAAGGAACCGAAAACGTCTTACAGTATGATAAATGCCAGAGCGGAATCTCTGGCCGTAAAACCTTCTTTTTCCGGAGCTTTCAGAAACAAAAGATGCATAGTGATGGCTGACGGATATTACGAATGGAAAAAAACGGGAAAAGAAAAAACGCCGTTCTATTTGTTTAATAAAAACGGTGAAACCATGGCTTTCGCGGGTATATTTGACGTCTGGACAGACGGGAAAGGTGTTTTTTTGCAGACTGTTTCAATTGTAACAGTCGAAGCAGGTGCCGGGATAAGATTCATTCATGAAAGAGCGCCGGCAATTCTCGGCAGAAAAGACCTGGACGTCTGGATAGACAACGGAATTTTCGACAGGGGGAAGCTGGACAGTGTGTTGAATAATGAAGAAGGAAAAAGCCTGGTTTTCCATGAAGTGTCGAAAAAAGTCAATTCACCTTCATTCGATTCACCCGAATGCATCGCCCCGCTGGAGTGAATATAAAGGAAATGCGACCCAACTGATTCGATTTACGGGCAAAGGATAAAATACCTCGTTACAAATTGATCGCAATTAATTTTATTTGTCCTTTTTAATGTCTTCGAATTTGCCTTCCTCGGCTTTTTTATCAAGATTTTTAAATATGCTCAAAGTTTCATCGTCATTGTTCCGGCGTTTAATTTTTCCGGAAGCGTCTTGTTTTATTCTCGATGAAAAGAGAAAATACAAGAACAAAAAACCGATGATAAATAGAATGATCGCAATGACTGTAGTACAGCTTATTATCGCCGGCATTTTGTTATATACGTTCTCCTCTGCCGACAAGTTTCCACGCTGAAGGCAGGATCAAAGACGCCAAAGCTATTTTAAGAAGGTCGGAAACGACAAATGGAAGGACTCCGATTTGCAAAGCCCTGGAGTATCCGGTGTAAATTCCAAGCCAAGCAAAGCCGAAAGCGTAAATAACCGCGTTTCCTGTTATCATCAGGGCGGCGGTTTTGAGGATGTTCCTGTCGAATTTTTTCTCGGCGAGATATCCTGCTGCGTAAGCGGCGAAAGCAAAACCCGCCAGATATCCGCCGGTAGGACCCGCCAAATGAATAAATCCGGCCGTCCCGCCGGAAAAAACAGGCAGGCCGAGGACTCCCTGAGTTATATATAAGATGACGCAAGATGCGCCTCTTTTGGAACCAAGAGCGGCGCCAAGCAGGAGGACCGCGAAAGTCTGGAACGTGAATGGTACGGGGCTGAAAGGGACAAAAACGAAAAACTGAGCGCTGGCTGTCAGTAACAGTGTTCCTGCGATCAAAAGTGCTGTTTCAAAAAATATTGCCCTGACGTTAGTCTTTTCTTTAATAATTCCTGCCAGTGTCATTATTTCCTCCGTATTGGTTGAGCTGATTTTTAATTATACACAAAAAAAAAGAGAACTCAATTTTTTTGAGTTCTCTTTGATATATTTAAATACCGGAATCAGTTTCTGTTGTAATTCCTCCTGTAATTATCTCTCGTCGGCCTTTCTTTTTTCATCGGCCTGGCTTCATTGACCTTTATGACTCTGCTTTTGAATTCTCTTCCATCAAGAGAATCCTTGGCGTTCCTGGCTGAATCCGGATTAGCCATTTCCACAAAACCGAATCCTTTGCCTTCGATTATACTGACCTGCTTGACTTCTCCGAATTGCTGGAAAAGCTCCTGCAGTTCTTCTTTAGTAGCCGAATAAGCCAGATTACCAACATACAACCTGCATTCTTGCATCAAAACCTCCGTATGCAAAACAACATAACCTGTTTAAAATGTTTTCAAGGGAGAATATTGGAGATTACCTGACTTAAAAACATAATTAAACTTGCCTACAATATGTAATTTCTACCATTTAATGAAATGTTTGTCTAACTGTATTTTTAAGACCCCCGAAGAATTTTCAAAAATTCCATTTCATCAAACATCTGAAGCCTTTTCCCGGTTTCCGCCTTCGTGTGCGGATGAGACATAAATATTTTTGAAAATAATGAAGATTCCCAGCTCGCTTTTATGTTTGTTTGGCGGATTTCATGTGTTATCCTGTAAATTATCGTGTTGCTTGGAAAATGACTTTAAAAAGCAGGCAGAAACGAAAAGAATAGGTTAATTAACGTAATGTCTGAAAGATGAGGTTTTAAATTTTATTGCGGGAAAATAGTAATTGAAGAAAATTACAGTTAACCTTAAATTGATAAAAAGAAAACTCACCGGAAAAAAGAGCCGCTCAAAAACCTCAAAATACGTCGGTATGAATATTATGGCGGCTATAACCGGTATTGTATGCGGAATCATTGCCGTCTGTTTCCGTTTTCTAGTCAATGTTTTTACCGATCTGTTTCAGGTTAAAATAAATGCCTCTCTGAATTCCTTCTATCCCTTTCACATAATTTTTCTTCCGGCTCTGGGAGGAATTTTGTCGGGTTTACTGGTTTATTTTTTTGCGAAAGAAGCAAAAGGGCATGGTATCCCGCAGGTTATGGAAGCTTTTGAAATGTTCGGCGGAAAGATAAGAAAAAGGATTGTCGCTGTAAAAGCTCTGTCTTCTGCCGTGACTATCGGATCAGGTGGGTCGGCTGGAAGAGAGGGACCCATAGTCCAGATGGGAGCAGGAATAGGATCGGCTTTCGGCCAATTTTTTAAGCTCAACGTATATCAGACCCGCATTCTCCTCTCGTGCGGTGTTGCCGGTGCCGTATCCGCGACGTTTGACACTCCTGTCGGAGGCGTGCTGTTTGCCATTGAGCTGATAATAAGGGAATTTAAAACAAAATCTTTCGTCCCGATAGTTATCTCATCTGTCTTCGCGAGCCTTACGTCCAAATTATTCCTTTCTCTTATAGGTCAAAAACCTGAATTGATTTTTACTCTTCCTCCATACAACATCGTCAGCAATTGGGAATTTTTATTCTATATAATTTTGGGTCTAATATGCGGAGGAATAGCTTTTTTATACGTGAAGTCCGTTTACCTGTCTGAAGACGTTTTCGGAAAAATGAATTTCTCAGAATTCCTGAAACCGGCTGTAGGCGGATTATTTACAGGAATAATTGGCGCCATTTTACTCGTGAAAACAGGACATCTTCTGGTTTTTGGCAACGGATACGACACTATAAATCTTTTAATGAATGCGCGTTTGTCGCTTTTTGTAGTAGCATCGCTTGTTTTCCTTAAAATTGCAGCCACTTCTTTTACGATAGGTTCAGGGGGATCCGGCGGCGTTTTTGCCCCTTCTCTTGTAATTGGAGCCATGGCCGGAGGCAGTTTGGGAATCGTTCTTAATCAGGTGTTCCCTTCGATTACAGCAAGTTTCCAGGCTTACGCGATTGTCGGAATGGCGGCCGTTTTCGCCGGAATGAGCAGAGCGACGATGACGGCGATAATCATGGTCTTTGAAATGACGGGCAACTACAACATAATAATGCCGCTGATGCTGTCTTGTGTCATAAGTGATATTGTCGCCATCGTGACTCTTAAAGGCAGTATATACACAATAAAGCTCAAAAGACGGGGAGTGAACATCGAACACGACATGGAAGTCAACGCTCTTGAGACCGTAACGGTGGAAGAGGTGATGAAAATTGATGTCGTCACCGTTAATGAAGACTCCTCGATCGAAGATGTGGAAAAATTGATAATTGAAACAGGTTACGGAAAATTTCCGGTTGTCAAAGATAATCGGGTTACGGGAATCATCACAGAAAAAGAGATGGCGTCCGTAAAAGAAAACAAATCTTTAAAAGTATCAGATATTATGAGAAGGGAAATAATTGAAATCTATCCGGATGACACCCTTGAGGACGTACTTACTAAAAACGAATTCAGGGCGTCTCCTCTCTACATAGTAGTGAGCAGAGATGAAGGCGCGAAATTCGAGGGAATTTTGACGCGATCCGACATATTTTCAGCTTACAGAGAAAAAAAAAGATCTCTTTTCAAAAAAAACTTCTGATTGTTTTCCGTTTTGACTATTTCATGATTTTGTAAAAGAGACGAACCACTGGCGTTTTTTGCGTGCAGGGTGGAGTGAAGTCCAAAGAACGTCCGGAAGATACTGAACCGTTTCACAGTAACCGCAGACGGCATTTCTCGGCGTTTCAACAGTTATGGTAAGAGGAGCGCCGCACTTTACGCACGTAATTGAAACAGGTTTTGTCTGACCAAGTATTTTTGTTTCGTCGCTCTGTTTTTCAGCGCAAAACAGCTGATTGGCGTCTTGTATCCAGTTGAATTGTTCGGGGAGAGGGAATGAAGGATTGTGCTCCCTGCAGGACGGACATTCGACGAACGAGTCTTTTCCGGCAGGATACAATTCGACGTCGAGTTCTGTTCCGCATTTCAGGCATTTCGGCAAAGACGCTGTTTTCTCGACAGTCAGATCGTTATACGTCAGCTGTCTTGTTATACCGGTGGATGACGTAATAACAGTTTTCCAGAAATGAACGTCGAGATCTATGTTTGAAAGACATGATCCGCATTTTATAGAACTGAACAATCCGTTGACGAATACCGGCTGACTGCAGTAAGGGCATTTCATTTCTATTTTAAAACCGAAATATCCGGGTTTCAAATCTTCAAACCTCGATCTCGCCTCCTCTTTGACTTTAGGGTCTGTCGCGTTCCGGAATATGTCCCACAAAACGTGTCTTTGAGTTATTGCTCCCACGGCGAGGACGGAAATGGATTTCTTCGGGTAGTTCATGGCGAGGTTTTTCAGCTGGTCCGTATCGGCAATCTTCATTATTGCGGCTTTACATACGTAAATGTCATTTTCTTCCCTGACAAGATCGGTCAAAAAATCATCTCCGGGAGACGTCAAGGTTTCGACAGAGGCTATGCGTCCCGAGGGATGTGCCGCCGTTCTCGACAAGTACTTTAGAGTGTCCTGGTCGTCTATCAGTGAAGCCAGACTGCGGGCGGAGGAAAGAAAAACTTCTTCGGCCAAAAGCCGCGATATGACCGGAATGTTTTCCTTTTTAAGTTTTTTCGCGGCAAAGGTTTTGACGTTTTCATTCGCAGATTTCTTTATTATGTCAAACAAAGTTTCCTGGCGCGCGGTTTTTTCGGCTATTGACATGAGAATCGAGTCGTTTGTTTCCCTGTCGGCCCGTTCTGACAGGAAATTTTCGTCCGGTTCGGTTTTAAGGATGGCTTTGGCTCTGATTTCATCGTTTTTCGCTTCGCGGGCAATTTTTTTAAGGTGTGTTTGCAGGGGTTTTTTTGAAAAAATGTCCCCTGCAATAGAGTGGTTGTCGGTATTGAGAGCTATTTCGAGCAGGACGTTTTCGTCTTCGATTTTCCTGACGGAGTGACTGTGAATGGAGCTGAGGGAGTTGTCGAGCGCGAAAGAGCGGAGAGTAGCCGGGTCCGAAATGTTTGCTATGGCCGCTATTTTAGCATCCGTTACCGGGTCGTTCAGGACAATTTCTTCAAGAATCTTCAAATTGCCGATTTTTGATATATTTTTTATTCTGTATTTTAAAGAGCTGTGTTTCCACTTCGGCCTGAAAAAATCCCTGAGCTTCCAGTTGCCCGTGAATTTGCTTTTCTGCATGTAGAAGAAAAGAAAGATTAACAGCCACGAAGTTGTCCATGCCAGAAAGGGCAGGGGGTCAGCTGAAATCTTTGAAAACAGAGTTTCCAAACCCGACATGAACGATGCGGGTCTGATGACGCTGTAATAACCTAATCCCCCCAGAGCCATAACTGCAAAACCTATTGCGCCCTGCCCGATGGCGACGCAAAGCGCCGCGGCGAATTGTCCCATTGAAAAAAAACCCGCGGAAAACTGCGCCAAGGTGAATAATCCTATGCCGAATTGGCCTATGAAAATGACGCCGGTGCCGAATTGCGCTATGGTTATGACGCCGGTGCCGGCAAAACCTATTGAAAAAAAGCCCCTGGCGAAAAAGCCCGCCGAAACAAGAGGCATTCCGAATATTTTTACCTTTGAGCTCCACATTTGATCCTCGTTTGTGAAAGTACCAAATGATTATATAACAAACCTGCTAAAAAAAAATTAAAACTCGGTTTCATAAAAAGCGGCTGTAATTTGAAAACCTATGATTTATAATCTTAACCGGAGTTATATGAAAATAGTTAAAATAAAGGAGAATGTATGCTCAAACGAGGATTCGTATTTTCCGCCGCAGTCATTTTCTTCTTTTCTTGCAGTAATAACATTCCCGAAACCAATCTCCACGCTCTCGATCTCAAACCTGTGAAAGACGTCTCTGAAAAAACCGATTTCACCGAAATAGGTATATCTTCGGATTTCGGAGAAACGTTTTACGAAAAAGTTTCCAGCGACGTGAACCCGCGCATGATGGGAGCCGGACTTCCTTTCGATGAAAACGCGATTATCAACTTGAACGAAGTGCTGTTATTTTCAGGGCTGTCCGGTGTACCGGCTGAACTTCTTGAAAACGGATTCATTGTTACTTCTTCCCTGTATCTGACGGACAATCCGGTCAGTGCTTTCGAGGTTATCGAAAGCTCGAATCAGCCTGTTTTCGTTTCATCGGGAATTGCACTTCACCTGATGCACATATTTTTTGACAATTCATTGAAACACGTCGAAGAAAATTTTCTTTACGCTGACCTCGTAAAGATATTGATTTATCTCTACGAAACAAACTTGCGCAGGGAGAACTTTTTAGCGGCCGCTTATTCAGGAGTGGCTCTGAAACTTCTCGAACCGTCGCATGAACTGGACCCGATCATCGCAGAGATAGTGGAAAAGGAAGTACAGCTGATTGAAGCTCATGAAGGTTTTGCCGAGAGCAATGTTTTCGGTTACAAAGAGGATTTTTCTCAGTACGTCCCCAGAGGGCATTATCCGTCGAGCGATTCCCTAAAAAGATATTTTAAGGCGATGATGTGGCTCGGAAGAATGACTTTCCCTCTAAAAGGAAATCAGAGCGGACAGGAGATGTATCTCGTCAGCGAAGAAAAAGCGATTTACATGACGGGCACCGCGCTTCAGATGGTTTCGGACCTCTGTTCGGGGACGGCGCCGGACGGCGAAAAGTATATAGACAAATGGTGTAAAATATATTCTGTTACGGCTTTTTTCGCCGGTTTTGCCGATGACATGTCTGTTCCAGAGTATCTCGGAGCGGTCAAGGAGACTGAAAGCGGCGAATTGACAGCGGGAGATTTATACAACCGTGATTTTTACGGAAGATTTTCGGGTATTTTGATTAAAAATTATCTTGATTCAAAAATTTACAGCGGAACCGGGGCTCTTGTCGCCATGCCTGATGAAACCGGAGAATTCGACACGAATGAACTGATGAAAACACAGGAGATAACAGCCGGCTTCAGGCTTTTCGGTCAAAGATACGCTTTCGACAGCGAAGTGCTCGGCAGAATGGTGTTTCCGACAATAGGACCGAACAGATCAGGTGAGAGAAGGTTTATGCCGTCAGGGCTGGATGTGGCCGCCGTATTCGGAAGTCAGGCGGCTTACAAAATACTGTGCGAGAACGGAGACACTTTCTATTCAAATTACAATAAGAACCTGAATGATCTGAAGGACAGAATTCTCGGATTCGAACAGAAGGTCTGGCATGAAACGCTATACAATAACTGGCTTTTGTGTATTTATCTGCTGATGAAAGAGAGAGGGGAAGGATACGCGGATTTCATGACCACTGAATTCTGGCAGAAACATTCTCTGTCGAATTTTCTGGCTTCATGGGCGATGCTCAGGCACGACAATATTTTGTACGTCAAGCAGAGTTACACAATGGAAGCCGGATGCGCACCGAACAACGGGCATGAACCGCCGCTGCCGCCTTCGGCTGGATTTGTCGAGCCTGTTCCGGAAGTCTATGCCGAAGTCATCGCTGTGCTGACTATGCTCGAAAAAGCTTTAAAATCGTACGGCTATTTTGACGAGGCTTTGACGTGGAAATTCAGCAGGGCTCGGTCAGTTATGGAAAGAATAAAAGAAATATCCGAGAAAGAACTCGCAGGAAAACCTTTAAGCGCTGAAGACGCCGATTTCCTGAAATATTTTTCTTCGAGCCTTCAAAACGCCCTGTCCGACGGAGGGGACGTAACAGAAGGAGTGGAAACAAGCCTGATAGCAGATGTTCACACGGATCAGAACAGTTCGTCCGTCCTCGAAGTCGCTTCAGGCGATCTCGACCTCGCAATAATAGTGTACGCAAGGCCCGACGGACACATTGAAGCTGCCCTGGGTCCGGTACTCAGTTACTGGGAATTCACGTGGCCGATGGGAGACAGACTGACTGACGAGAAGTGGAGGGAATTGACAGGCGATAAAGCAGTGGAAAGACCTGATTGGATTTATATAACTCGATGAAATAAACGGTCTATAACGGAGGCTGATATATGAAGAGATTTATTGCGGCCCTCGCGCTTTGGGTTTTACTGACAAGCGCAGCTGCTTCAGAAACTGTAAAAATTGCCATTGCGGCGACTTCGGATCTCCAGAGCGTAATTTTGCCTTATGAAATGACCAAAGATGGACAAAAATTCACTGTGGGAGGTTTTGAGAGGATATCGGCTTTCAAAAGTAACCTCGAATCCGACACTTGTTTTCACGGAGTTCTTTTGGTGTCTTCAGGAGACGATTTTATAAATCCTCTTTTTTCCATGTTCAATGGAGAACCCGAAGTTACCGGCATGAATATGTCGCGTTACGACGTATATTGCCCGGGGAATCATGAGTTTGACAACGGAGCGGAGGTCTTCGCAGAAGCGATGAGAAAGGCTGATTTCGATCTGATTTGCGCCAATATGACTTTTTCAGACACAAGTCTTCAATCGAGAATAAAACCTTACACGATAAAAGAAATCGGAGGAATAAAAATAGGATTTTTCGGACTGATGACACCGGATTTTTTCAAACTGACAAACCCCGGCGATTCACAGGTTTTTATGCCGTTTGACCTGCTTGATGCAGCCGAAAAAGCTGTCTGTGAGTTAGAGATTGCCGGATGTTGCTGCATAATAGGCTTGACGCATACGGGTTTTACTTACGACAGTATCTTGGCAATGAATGTCGAAGGAATAGACGCTGTCATAGGCGGGCACGACCACACAGAGTACTGCGTTGAAGTCAACGGTGTTGTCCTTGTCCAAAACGGTGCACGAGCACAGACGATAGGCACTCTCGTGCTGAGTTTCGAGGATTCAAATCTATTCTCGATAGATTTTAGATCTCAATTACTTGATTCTACTGCCGGATCTGACGAAGAAGTGAGAGAGATCATGCTGGAATTTCAAGAAAAGTACAAAAGCGGTTTGTCTACACCATTAGGGGTCTCAATGGTTCCGTTTGACGCGACGAGAGCAGTTGTAAGAGGCAGAGAGTCCAACATCGGGAATCTGATTTGTGATTCGTGGTTGAGGTGGTTTCAGGATGCTGACGTCGCCTTCCTGAACGGAGGTTCCATAAGAGGAGACATGATATATCCTGCCGGAGAGATCACATACGGGACTGTGCTGGAAATACTCCCTTTCAGGAATGAACTGATAAAAGTCGCAATGACTGGCGCTGAAATCAAACAGACTCTCGAAGTCTCGGCTTCCGGACAACTCGGTGCTCAGTTTGACTGCCCGGATTCTATGCGCGCTTCATACGGAGGATTTCTTCAGGTCGGAGGAGTCAGATTTGAAATAGACACGCTTAAACCTTCTTTCTGCGCTGTCTATTCCGGCAGGGAAGTTTTGCGCGTACTCGAACCTGGAGCCAGGATTGACAGTGTCGAAATATTTCAGGAAGGAAAATGGAACCCTCTGGAACCCGAAAAAATCTATACAGTAATAGTCAGCGACTGGTTGGCAGGAGGAGGAGACGGACACTTTGTTTTTCTCGGCGATTCCATTGAAAAACAGCCGACTTCTGTTTATGCTCCGGATCCGTTCCTCGATTTTTTCATTAAAAACCGGTCAGTAGAAGCGCTGACAGACGGAAGAATCAGGATCAAATGATGTTGAAAAAAGCTTACGTAGTGGATCTAAGTCTCGGGCAGGATTTTTTCGATTATTTCAACAAAGACATAGGCGGTTATTTGAAAACCGTATACGTAAACGGATTCGAAATGAAATATCCTGATCTCTGTGAAGCTTCTCTCGTCGTTATCTCAGGCTCGCAGTATTCCATAAACGACGATTACGAATGGCTCGATTACGCCGTGGAATATTATCTCCGGTGTTTTGAAAAATCGATTCCCGTGATAGGCATCTGCTACGGGCATCAACTCATTGCCAGGGCTCACGGAGGCAAAGAAGCCGTTGGAAAAGCCGAATCACCTGAGATGGGCTTTATTGAAGTCAAAGTTCTCGAAGACGGACCGATTTATTCGGGATTGCCTGGCCGCTTCAAGGTCATCGGAGCACATTACGATGAAGTCAAAATCGTTCCTGATGACTTTAAAAGGACGGCTGAAAGCGATAAATGCAGGGTCCAGTCCATGTTGAACGCATCCAAAGCAGTTATGGGGATTCAGTTCCACCCTGAAATGAAAGGCTCGACTGCAAAAAAGCTGTTTACCGACGAAATACTGAAAATGAAGGGATACGGAATAGATCTGGAAAAGGTTATCTCAGAAATGCCGGACGATAGATTTGGTGCGGAATTGATCTTTAAAAACTTTATAGATGAATTTGTAAAAAGAGGAGAAAGATGAAAACTTTGATAGTGTACTATTCGCTCGAAGGCAACACCGATATGATTGCCAAAGCGATGGCTGAAAAGATAAACGCCGATCTTTTGAGAATTAAACCTGTGAATGACTACAAACCCTCGGGGGCTGGAAAATATTTCACAGGCGGGACTTCAGTGCTGTTCAAAAAAAAACCGCCCCTTGAGACCATATCCATTAATCCCGGAGAATATGACCTGATAATCATTGGATCTCCGGTTTGGGCCGGATCTTTTGCACCGCCTCTCAGGACTTTCTTTTCAAAAGATTATTTGAGCGGAAAAAAGACGGCTCTTTTTTGCTGTCACAGAGGAGGGAAAGGCAAGATATTCCAAAACATGGAAAAAGCACTCACAGGCAATGAGATTTTGGGCAGTGCGGATTTTGAAAATCCTCTCGCTGAAAACACGGATCTGGAGTCGACAAGAGCCAAAGAATGGGCAGTCAGCATGGCTGAAAAGGCAGAAGGCAAATGAATAAAAAAATCTACATAATCCTGGCCGTCTTGATTTCAGCGGCATGTTGTTTTTCTGCGGACTTTTCAGGAAACTGGCAGACTACATACGGAAGAATGATACTTGAACAGAGCGGCGATGAAGTCAAAGGGGGGTATTTTTTCAGCGGATACTGTGAAATTTCAGGTAAAATAGACGAGAACGGAAGGTTTAATTTCAGATACGTCGAACCTTCGGCGGTCGGCGAAGGATGGTTCGAACTTTCATCCGGCGGCGGAGCATTTACGGGGAAATGGAGGCAGGACGGAACGGTTGTTTGGTACGACTGGACCGGTACGAGATCTTTGCCTGAAGACACTTCAAAAATCTGGCTCGTAGTTCTCGAATCCGAGTGGCAGGAATCCATGAACGAGGATGAATACTCGTTCGGAGACATGCTGGAAGCCTTTTTCGCACGCCTCAGTGAAGTCGAGGTCAGGCAGAGATTCGTCCACGACAAGAGAGATCTCATAAATTTCTGCGCTGAAACCGCGATTCTTCCCGGGAGAGTGTGCATCCTTTTCGCAACGCACGGAGAGAAAGAAGGTTTGGTTCTCAGAGACGGTATCGCCGGAGCAGATGAAATTGTCGACGCCCTTAAGCCCTGTGAAAATCTTTTGCTCATTCATTTCAGCTCGTGCAACATTATGTCGGGGGATATACCGGACAGGATACTGCGTTCGCGAAGAGACTGGAATGACGGACTTGTCGTGTCCGGCTATGTCCAGCCCGTCGATTGGGCCGGAAGCGCGGTTTTTGAATTTTACTACCTGAATCTTATATTAGAGAACGGCTATACACCGAGAGAAGCCGCAGAAACAGCTGAGCACATTTTCAGATTTTCCGGGACTGCCACAGTAAAAGGAGTGGAAGGTCTCGGGTTCAGGTGGAAAACTCCGTAGTGCGGGAAGAAAAAAACAAACTCAATCTTAAAATAGTTGAGGCTTCGGCCGGTTCGGGAAAGACGACAAAGCTCGCCTCCGAATACCTATCAAAATTGTTCCTGTCTTTCAGGAACCTCATCCTTAAAAGAAATCCCGGCGATGATTTTACTTCTGAAAATATCGAGGAATTCAGAAAAACACTCAATTCCGTAATCGCAGTGACTTTCACGAATCCCGCTGCGAACGAGATGGGTGAAAGGATACTCGGCTATCTTTGGAAGTTTTCGGATATTGATAGCAATTACGACGGCGCGATTA
Organism: candidate division WOR-3 bacterium; assembly: GCA_016934535.1. Taxonomy (NCBI): domain Bacteria; kingdom Pseudomonadati; phylum Caldifarciminota; species Caldifarciminota bacterium. The sequence continues at coordinate 26,048 of JAFGSQ010000011.1, read as the reverse complement.
TGACAGTTTTCGATGAAGTTTCTGAAAGATGCGGTTTTAAAGCAGACGAAAGCAGAAAAATAGTCGCAACCTGGTCGAAATTTTTTCTCGAGCTCATAACGACATGCTATTCAGACTACAACACGGGAACGATAGATTCCCTGTCAGCTAAAATACTGAAAGTGGTCTCTCCGGAGATTCAAGGGATAAAGGCGGATTTTAAACTCAAAGATAATATCAAAGAAGATTTGGAAGATTTGGTGCGCGATTTTCTCATAACAAAAGTCGAAAACAACTGGCGGGAAGTGGAAACTTCTATTGAAGAAATCGTGCAATTAGACCCCCGAGGAAATTTCAATTTAGACAAAGCATTAATAAAAAAAATTGCCGGCATATTTAGTTTAAAAAATGAGAGCTCAAAAATAATTGAAATTAAGAACCTTGAAAATAAGCTTTGGAAAGCATTTTACGGCAGTGTTTCGCTGTGCAAAAAGTATTTGGAGGTCATTGAAAAGCACTACGGTAAAATTAATCACAATACATTTTCAGAATCTGCAGGGCAGTCTCTCAGATCTATAATTCATGATGACCGAAAAACATTTGAACAACTTATTAAAATAGCCGAAAAATCCTTTGTTTCAAAAAGTTACGACTACATTATCAGGGTCAAAACGGGAGATGATGTAAAAAAAGAAATAAAAGATGTATTCGATCCGTTTTCAAAGTCGCTCAAAGAATTCGTATACATATATTCCTCCCTGAAAGTGGCTGCGATTTCTAATCTGACGGAAGAGTTCACGGTTCATTTTTCCGGAAGGAATAAAAACACAGTATACCTGCAGGAGATATTCTCCCTTATTAAAAACTGCCTCACTGAAGAATCTCTTCCTTATCTTTATCTTAAACTGTCTGAAAGGTTTTCTCATTACCTCATAGACGAATTTCAGGACACGAGCACGGCTCAGATAAAAATGCTGGCTCCTCTGGCGAGCAACGCCGTCGTTTCGGAAAAAGAGAACAGCTCGCTTTTTATTGTCGGCGACAGAAAACAGGCCATATATCAATGGCGCGGCATAGAAAGCGGGATGCTCGATCAGGAGAAAGTGCTGGAACTTTTCGAACTAAAGGAAAGCGCGGGAACTGCCGGCACCTACAGAGAAAATCTGGATTACAACTTCAGGAGCGACAGGGAAATCGTCGGTTTCAACAATTCCTTCTGGAAAAAAGAGAATCTTGATATGTTGGGTGTTTTCGGATTGGAAAACGAGTTCGACGGGAATTATTCAAACACGGAACAAAAACTTCCGGCTTTTAAAAATTTTGACGCAGGTTATGTCGAAATCTCTGTTGTCGAAAAAAATGACGATTTAGAAAATCCCGCTTATTCGAGAATTCATGAGACGATAGTTAAATTAAAAGAATCCGGATGGAAAAACGGCGACATTGCAGTACTTTTGAGGAAAAACGACCATATTAAGGAGCTGTTTGAATATCTCTCTGAAAAAGGGCACGAATGCATAACTGACGAGGCAATGTATTTGACAAACGATGCCTTGATCAGGGAGATCATTTCATTCATCAGATTTCTAGATTTTCCTCCGGACGATCTCAGTTTTTTCGAATTCGCCGGCAGCAGATTACTCGGAAAAGCCGCCGAATCTTTAGGAATTAAATACCGTCATCGCGACGATTTGTATTATAAAGCCCAGAGACGGTTTTATTCGGTTTTCAGAGACGAACACGGCGAAGTGTGGAACAGATTTGTAGATCCTTTTTTCAAGTCTGTGGGTTTCATGACAGCTTACGACATTTTTCAGGACATGATTTACAGATTCAGGATTTATGAAAATTTTCCCGAGTCATCCTTCTTCATAATCAAGTTAGGAGAGACACTTCACGATTTGGAGGTTTCACAACGAACATCAATTTCATCTTTTCTCTCTTTCATAGAAGACATCTTGTCAGAAAAGAACCGGACCTTTTACATCGACATACCTCAGGGAGAGGATAAAATCAAACTATTGACGCTGCACAAATCAAAAGGACTCGAATTCAGCAATGTAATACTGGATATTTCCGAAGAATTAAAAGGTAATACCGACAGCATATACACTGATGAAACCGGAATTAAATATATTAAAAAGGAGTGGGCGGGTCTGGACGAAAGACTGGGAAACGTTTACCGGAAAAGTATCGTCAAAGACAACTCGGGCGAATTTAACCTGCTTTACGTAGCGATGACAAGAGCAAAACACGGTTTGTTTATGATAGGGAAAAGAAAAAAGAGCGGAGAAAATAAAACGGGCATCAACAGAATCAACTGTTTTCAGGACATTGTTTTAGAGAACAGGCATATCAAGGAAAAAATTGACGGAAATAATTTATTGTCATTCGGAACACTCAATGAAAAAAAAATAAAAACGGAAATTGACTCAGAATTCCTTGGGATTCCTTCAAAAAAAACGCCGGTTTTCAGCATGAACAAGGAGTATCTGGTTTACAAAACCGGTGAAATCAAATCTGACAGACAGAAAAGAGGAGAAACGATACATGAAACTCTTTCGTTTCTCGGAGTTTATAAAAGCGGTGAAAAATTCGAGGAAGACTTGAAAGAAAGACTCGGGCTGAAATTGCTGAACAAAAATGAAAGAAAAGAGATGATCTCTTATCTTTTAAAACCTGAAATTTCAAAATATTTCGTAGGTGATATTGAACTCTTTAATGAACGGGAAATCTTGTCTGATTCGGGTGAAATTTACAGGCCCGACAGAATTGTAGTTGGAAAAGACGCAATGGCGGTTGTTGATTTCAAGACGGGAAGCGAGAATGAAAAAGAGCATTCCGAACAGATAAAAAAGTATAAAAAAAAGCTCGAAGAAATATATACGGGACGAAAAATTGAATGCGTATTGATATATCTCGACGAAAAGAAGGGCGTCTTTGTCAAGAATTGAAATCATTGATTTTTCCGAAGACCTTGTAAAAAGAACGGCCGAGGAAATATTGAACCTGGGTAAAGAATCCTCCAGGGTTTATGTTGTTTTTCCATCCAAAAGATTCGAGTTCTTTCTCAAAGATGAATTTGCAAAGAGGATAAAGAAAACCTGTTTTTTGCCTCAAATGAAGACCATAGACGAGTTTGCCGTAAAACTGTATCAACTCTCGGCGCCGGCTTTTACAGCGGCGAGTGAGATGGAATCCTCTTACATTCTATATAAAACAGTTAAAGAAATATTCATAGATAATAAAATTTACGCAGGAAAAGAAGACACTGAAAGCTTTTCCTCGTTCTATCCCTGGGCGCTTAAGATTATGGCGTGTGTCGAAGAGATACTCGTCGAGTCCGAAAAGATCCCGGAGCAAAACAGTCTTTACGAAAAATTCTCTTCACTCGGCGAATACAGCATCGAATACAGAAGTTTTATCGAAAACATGCCGAAAATAATTTCCGGTTTTGTAAAGTCTCACGAAGACAGAATGAAATTTACGAGAGGAATGACTTACAGAAAAATAAGGTCGAAAAGCATAATGAATAAATTTGAATTACTCGGCGCCGAATCCTTTGTCTTTGCGGGTTTCAACGCCTTGAACTCGAGCGAAAAGCTGTTAATCAGGAATGTTCTGGACAGATACGAAAATTCACTTTTTGTTTTGAGAACTGAAAGATCGAAAAAAACGACAGCCCTGTCTCCTTTCAGAACAGCTTATGAAACGGTGGAAGGATTGAAAGACATCTGCGACAGCAATTTGAAAGAAGCCGGTAAGTTCGATTATTCGAAAATCCTGAAAAAAATAAAAATATATCCGTGCTCGAATGTCGAACACGAAATGATACAGATTTTTGACGCTTTGGCTGAATATTTGAGAGAAAATAAAAATGGAGATTTGACAAAAATAGGAGTTTTACTCCCGGAACCTTCGAACCTGATGTCTTTTGTCAATAACGTAGTCGCGAGGTTCGACCTCGAAAAAGAAAAAATACTGTTCAATATAACATTAAATTACCCGTTCCAGAGAACACCTCTGTTCCAGCTATTGGACACCTTGTTGAAGATAACCGAAAATATAAAAAACGGTATGGTGCCATCTTGTCTTTATCTGGATATGATAAGGCATCCATACGTAAAGCTTTCCGGACATGGTGAAGACAAAAACCTTTTGAGGGTGGAATTGCACAGATTCGAAGAGTTGTTGGTGGAAAAAAACATACTTGAGCTGGAAGTTGACGGAAAAGGCGGATTTAAAAACATTGAGAAATGGAACGAACCTTCGGAACTTTTCAGAAAGATCAACAGGATTTATATGCCGCGAAAAGATGAAAATCTCACGGAACTGTGCGGCAGACTGATAGAATGTCTAGATATAATTTCCTCTGAAAAGTATTCTTATTTGTTTTTCGGAGATTTTATCTTGTCTGCGCGGGAAGCTTTGATTGAAACAAGCGGTTTTTTCGCAGAATACCCTGAAGCGGCGGACAGCGGCTGTGCAAAAAACAGCGCTAATCTCATAAGGCACAAACTTTCTCTTGTCCCCGTAAGGTTCAAAGGGACACCCCTGGCGGGAATTCAGGTGATGGGAGCTCTCGAATTCAGGAACATTAACTTTGACGCGGTTTTCATTGCCGATTGCATCGAAGGCGTAATGCCCGATGTTTCTAAATACGATCCTCTTCTGCCGGGCGATATTAAGGAATTATTCTCGATGAGACATTACGGCGACTGGGAAAGTATATACGCGTCGAATTTCTTTTCCGTGCTTGCTTCAGCAGGATCAGTAAAAATATTCTATCCGGAAAAACTCGGTGGACAGGTAAAAAAGCGAAGCAGATTTATCGAGACGCTTTTTTATGAATCAGACAATGATTCCAGGGAGAATATTATAACGAAAAAAAAGCTCCGGTTCTCGCTGACACCGGTTGAAAAAACCCGTAGTGTGAAAAAAACAGACGAGATAAAAGAAATGATGCTTGAAAAAGGTCTGTCTCCGAGCTCTTTCGAAGATTATATTTCCTGCCCGCTTAAATTTTATTTCAAGAGGATTCTCAAACTCGAAGAAAGGGAGTCCCTGGAAGAAAATCCTGACGCCGCTGAGATCGGAACGGTTGTCCACGAGGCTCTGAAGGAATATTACGGTAAAAAAACGTATGACATCTCTGAGATGAAAAAAATTCTGACAAATATTTTCCATAAAAAGGGAATTATTTCCGATGAAGGACTCGGAAAAATAAGATTCTGGGCGATGAATAGAATTGTAACGAATTTTCTCGAGTGGGACAGAAAAAACATCGAGGAAAACAAAATTGAAATAATCGCCTTGGAAGAAGAAATATCGGAAGAATTTCATTGCGAAAGTCTGAAAGTCGGTTTTCGGGGAAAAATAGACAGAATAGAACGATCAGAAAATGAGATTATAATTTGCGATTACAAGTCAAAAAAAAGTGAGTCATTGTTTCATAAAAACTTTTTACAATACGAGGCTCCTGAATTTGTTGATCTTGACCCTGATAATTACAGGAAAAAATTCAGAGAGCTGAATAAAATATGTAAATGTTTTCAGGTGCTTGTTTATATAAGAATGCGGTCTAAAATGGGGAACGGAATCGGGAACATAAACGGGAAGTATTATTTTCTCAGAGAATCTTCGGATAAAATCGAAAATAAAGTTTTTAAAGAAAAAAAGACTGTATTGGAATACTACAATAAATTCAACGGGATATTTGAAAGCGTTCTGAGAGACATCTTTTTTAACGAGGAATTTTTAGCCACACCGTCAAAAAAAAGCTGTTCGTACTGTTCCTTCAGGAATCTCTGCGAAGTGAATAAGAATTAACTTGAATCATTTCGTCGAGGCTGTAAAATAATCTGGTGTTGAAAAAATACTATTGTTCCGACGATTCAGTTTCAGTAAGGCTTTTGGGAGACAATTCGGCGAGCCTTTTTCATCCGGACACAGGCGCGAGAAGATATCTCAACTCAACCGGAATATTTATCTGGAGAATGCTCGACGGAAGCAACTCTTCAAAAGACATTGAAAATGCGCTGAAGGATGAATTTGACACTTCTGAAAAAGAAGACGTCGGGAAAGAAATATCCGAATTTCTGGAAAGTCTTGTTTCCGGAGGATTCGCACATTCAAAAAACGCCTCTGAAAAGGTTCCAAGAAGAGAAGATTTTATCCATTCCGGTGAATCACCGAAATCTATAGACGTGTCCGTGACAAAAAAGTGCAACCTGAAATGCAAATACTGTTTTTATGAACGGGAGATGAAAACCCGGGATGACTTGTACATAAATGAGTGGTCTGACTTTTATTCTGAATTGAAAAACCTCGCCGTCGAAGAAATTTGCCTAAGCGGAGGGGAGGTTTTTGTAAGAGAAGACATCTGGGAGCTCATTGATTCAGTTGTAGAAAACAACATGAGATATTCGATACTGACAAACGGGACTCTCGTAAACGAAAAAAGCATCGAAGAATTCTTCAAGGGTAAAAGAGCCGCGCGTTTATCTTACATGCAGTTTTCGATAGACGGTTCGTGCGAAGAGATACACGATTTGTCGAGAGGTCAGGGAAGCTTCAAAAGAGCTGTAGGGGGCTTGAAGCTGGCGAAAGAAGCCGGCCTGAACATCGCTGTAAGGCTTACAGTCAACAGGCACAATTTGGAAGATCTCGAAGACGCGGCGAAATTTCTTCTCGAAGACCTTGGCGTTCATTCATTCAGCACCAACGACGCCATGCCGATGGGAGCGGGTTGCTGGAACAAGGAAGACATAGCCCTGAATCCTTTTATGCAGGTCGAAGCCATAAAATTGCTGGGGCACCTGGAAGAAAAATACGACAGTAGAATAGTGGCTCAGGCCGGTCCTCTCGCCAAATGGCACCTTTACAGAAAAATGGAGAAGATGAAAAAATACGGAATAAAACCGGAACCGGGTATGGATTACCTGACCGCCTGCGGATGCGTGTTCAGCAAGCTTGCGGTTCATCATGACGGGACGATAGTTCCCTGCAACATGCTTCCGGACATAGAGCTTGGAAAGATAAACAGAGATTCCGTCAAGGATATATGGATGAATAGTCCGGTCCTGAAAAAGATGAAAGAAAGAAGACTTGTGCCAATGAGTGCCGTTCAAGCCTGTATGGACTGCGAATGGAACATGTTCTGCAACGGCAGTTGTCCTGCCCTGGCCGGTGTGAGCGCAGAAAATTTCATATTGCCAAGTATGCAGGACTGCTACAGGAAACTTAAGGAAGAAACCGGTGCCGAATTCTTCGAGTAACACCCGGCCTCTGAGAACCATATACATGTATTTGACGGGAAGCTGTAACTTAAAATGCAGGCATTGCTGGATAAATCCTCATTTCGAAAAAAATGCCGGAAAATGTCTTCCTTGGAACGAATTAAAGAAGATAATCCAGGACGCAAAGGAAATAGGTCTTTCATCTGTAAAGCTTACCGGAGGCGAACCTTTTCTTCACCCGGAAATACTCGGAGTAATAAAGGGACTGAAAGAAATGAAATTAGGAGTCACGATAGAAACCAACGGCACTCTAATTGATGAAGAGGCACCGGAGCTGCGGGGAACCTTAGAAATTGATATTATTGAATGCCGCGACACGCTGGATTGTAATTTGAGACAGATCCTTTATACGGATAAATCATCAAAAGACGGTAAAAATGGTATTAGAATTTTCTCTTCATAATTTTTTTTCACGCCGCGATTTCGGGATTTTCGACAAACTTTAACAATTATTCAATATGACGAAAATTATTTTCAAAACAGTGAATTCAGAACGGTGAAAAAAAGCCTTGAGATAAAGACAAAACTCTCAGGGAAAAAAGAAAAATTCTGTTGTGAGTTATTACTTGCACGGAAAAATTTTTCTGTTTTGAAATATGTTATTGACAGAAATATATCAGTTTCAAAAGTCAAGCTTGAACCATACGACATAACAATTGCTTATTATTGGCAGAAGAAACCGTATGTTCTCTACAGATGGTTTTCTAACGACGGCAGTTTTAAAGCCGATTATTTCAACGTGGCCGACTCGATCATAATAACGGAAGGGAAAGTAGAGTGGAGAGATCTCGAGCTGGACGTACTTTTCTACCCCGACGGTTCCCACGAAATTCTCGACGCCGATGAAATTCCCGCGAAGATCCCTGAAAGCCTTGCCCTGTACATAGAGAATGCAAAAAACACGATAATAAGAGATTATAAAGAAATAATTTATAACGCCATGGTTAATTCAGGAGATATTTCTTTTGGACTGCGCGAGACTTAAATCAATTCAGGAAAAACTGCGAACACGTGTGTCTTTAAAATGTTTTACAGGCAAGATGGAATTTGTCGCCGGTTTCGACTGTGCGTTCGAAAAGGATATGATTATCGGAGCGGTGGTGCTGATGAAATATCCTGAATGTGTAACTGTTGAAAAGAAATTCGACATTCGTAAAGCGGAATTTCCATACTTACCCGGATTTTTGTCTTTCAGAGAGATCCCCGCGCTCATAGCGGCTTTCAGAAAACTCGAAATAAAACCCGATCTTTTGATAGTCGACGGACAGGGTATATTACATCCGAGGTTTTTCGGCATCGCCTGTCATCTCGGTGTCATTCTCAATAAACCTTCGATTGGTTGCGCCAAGAGCAGGCTCTGCGGAGAATACGAAGAACCCGAAACGAAAAGGGGCGGTAAAAGCCCGGTCATATTAAACGGAAAGACAATGGGATATGCCTTGAGGACAAAAGATGGCGTAAAACCGGTTCTCGTGTCTCCCGGACACATGATGACTCCTCTCAGGGCGGCTGACATAGTTTTGAAACTGTCTTCATACAGACTTCCGGAACCGGTAAGAATCGCAGATATTTTTTCAAAGGAATGTAAAAGTATCAGACATTTCTTATAATAATGATCGAATAAAAAGAATATAATTATTACTGATATGATTTTCGATGACATAGATAAACTGATAAACGATTCTTTTTTACGAGGGAATCAATCACAGTCTTCATGTTTAAAACTTCTGGACGGCGAGAGAAGAGACGTAGGAATACTCTTTGCTGATGTGAATGGATTTACTGCCATATCAGAAAAACTTGATCCTGAAAAAATCAGACTGCTGGCCGACAAACTGATGCAAGTTCTAACCGCATGTGTCAAGAATTACGGCGGATATGTAGATAAATACGAAGGAGACAGGATAATGGCTCTTTTCGGCGCAAAAAAGGCGAGTGAAAGAGATGCCGAGAGAGCCATCATGTCGGGTTTTGAAATGATCGATAAGGTAGCGACGTTCAACAGAATAATAAAAAATGACGATGAGTACAGAGATTTCAACATTTCTTTGAGGGTCGGAATAAATTACGGATTGGTGACCACAGGCAAGATAGGAGAGAAGAGAGAAGGTGATTTCACGGTTTACGGAGATTCAGTAAACATTGCATCTAGACTTGAAGAAAGAGCTCCTTTGAACCGAATACTTGTTCCTAATATGCTTGCGGATTCTTTGACGGACTGTTTTGAATTTGAACCTTTCGGCGATTTAAAACTGAAAGGCAAATCAAAAAAGATTGAGACCAGCTTGATAAAAGGCATAAAAAAATGTGATTTTAGAGGTGATAAATTCTTCAATACTTTTGTCGACAGAGAAAAAGAGCTTTCGGATATAAAAGAAACAATCAATAAATCGAAGACAACGAAGTCCGGTTTCTCAGAAGAAAACAGGTTCTATTTTATTTTCATATCGGGACCTTCCGGAATAGGAAAATCCAGACTAGTAAATGAACTCATCAAATCCGATTTGAATGGAGAAGAAATCCTTTTCGGGATTTGTTCTATGGTGAAAAAAACGCGATTTGGATTTGTCGACGGTCTGATTCGGGAAAAATTGGGTATTAATATAGAAGACAGAAAAGAAGAGGTAGAAAAGAAAATTTCAAATTGGATTCATTCCTGTATGGCGGATGAACGAATAAAACACGAAATGATAGGGCTGTTTTTTGCCAAAGAGAGAGATGTCCAAAGTTACGGAAATTCGGAAAACGATTTTATATCGTCGCGTCAGGCGCTTGTGAATTTTATAAAAGCAACAGCTCAGCACGCTTTTATAAAATCGAGCTCATTGATTGTCATCGTTGAAGATTTCCATGAGTCGGATGAATCCGATGTTTCGGCTTTAAAATCTGTGCTGGATGCTTTGAAATTCAGATCGGAAGACGAACACACGGGTTCGTATGTATTTATATTTACATCGCGCGATAAAAATCATGATAATTTTGGCCTGTCTGGCGCAGTGGTGAAGAAAATCGAAATGGAACCTCTGAATGAGACCTATTCTGAGAAACTGATTGATTCAGCCACAGGTAAAAATATATTTGAAGACGTCATAAAAAACGAGATTATCAGGAAAGCTGAGGGAAATCCGCTTTTTCTGGTTGAATTGTGTAAACTGGCAAAAAGCATCAAAAGAAATGATTTTATGGAAAATGATACTTTTCCGTCGTCCCTGAAGTCCCTCATGCTGTCGAGGCTGGATAATTTCGAAGAAGAAAAGAGAATATTACTTCAGGTGCTTTCAGTTTCAGGCGAGCACTTTGAAAATGATTTGATAGATGAAGTTGTTAAAACCATTGGATTTCGGGATGAAACTGCTTCTTTGTTGACTGATTTGGAGAATGAGGGCGTCATATACCGGACTGAAAAAAGTGTTTTCAGATTTTCCAGTATGTTTTTCAGAGACGCTGTTTATGAAACTCTTCTTATAGAAAACAGAAAGATAATTCATAAGGCTTACGCAGAAGCTATGATAAGAAAACGGCAGAATAAAAATGAAGAATACTGCGGTGAAATTTGCCGCCACTATTTGAAAACAGACGAAAGCGAAAGAAAAATCGAATATCTTGAAAAAGCCGGGGAGGTCTTCAAAAAAAGATTTGAAATCCTCAAGGCACGGAAATATTTCGGGGACCTGGATAAAATTCTCAGAGACAAAATCATAAAGGATGGCAGTTACAAACCCTTGTATGTGAAGAATCTTCTGGATCTGTCCGGAGTCCAGAGCATTATAGGAGAAAGGGAAAGCTCTGAAGCAAACGGTGAAATCTCTCTGAAAATTATAAGAGAAAATGCTTACAAAAAATACGAAGGCGAGGCTCTTGAAAATCTTGCGAGAATCAAACTGAATTTAAACAAGACGAACGAGGCTGATGTTTACATAGAAGAAGCGCTTGAAATTTATAAAAAGAACAAAAAGTATGTAAAAACGGTTAATGTGGAGTCACTTAAAGGTGAATCGCTTTTTTTGAAAAACCGTTTCGTTGAGGCTCTGGATTGCTTCACCAGAAATCTGAGAAGCGCCAGGAGTTTAAAAAATGACGAAGCTGTGATAAAGGCATATTTCAACATGGCCCGTGTTTATTTGAGAATGAACGGGTTCTTGAAATCGCTGACGTATAATTTGAAGGCTTTTCAGCTGTCAGAAAAAGACAACGATAAACTAATGATGTCCAGAATATTGCCGAATTTAGGCATCTGTTACAGGAATCTCGATCGTATTGATGAAGCATTTGAAGTGTACGAGAGAAGTTTGAAAATGGCAAAGGAAACGGGCGACAAAAAAATGATTGCGACTGTTTACGGAAACTTGTCTGTTCTTTATCTTAAAAATGAAGACTTTATAAAGTACATGGAGTGCCTGAGAAAACAGTTACTTCTCAATTTTGAACTTCACGACAAAATCGGCATGGCTTATGCTTTGGCAGGATTTGGGAACTATCACAGTTTTCTTGGAAAAAACCACGAGGCGGTTGTCGCTTACAATAAGAGCGCTGAAATAGCGTCAGATTTAAGTTTAAAAATACTTCAAATAAATTCGTTTTACAATCTTGCATCCTTATATTTCAAGATGGAAAAAATGACCGAAGCGCATGAATATATAGAAAAGTCAGAAAAAACGGCGTCTGAAATTGGAAACCGGGAATGGATTTTCATGTCTGAAATAGTAAAAAGGAGAATTGAATTTTTGACGGCAAAAAACTCCCGGGAGAAATTGACTTCTTTTAAAGAAACGGAGAAAATGCTGGATACTTACACGAACAGAGAAGCGAGAGCTGAAGTGCTTTACAGATTGTGGGAGTTTTGTTTGACGGGACAAGGTTCGATCGGAATTCCAATGGAAAAAACGGAAAAATACAGAAAAGAAGCGTTGAAATTGATATGTGAAATCAACAAAAAAAAGAAAAGGAAAGACTACGAATTCAAATTGAGAAATCTTGAGAAAGGTGCTGTTATAAAGGATAAAAACTACTACAGCCTATACTGAACTTATTAGGAGGACACGTGAAAAAACTTTTGGCGATTATTTTCTTTGCTTTCCTGGCAACGAATGTTTTTTCTGCTGACATTCACTTTGCCGTCATGGGAGACAGAACAGGCGGGCACGTTGAAGGCGTGTTTGAAAAAGCTCTGGTTCAGGCCGACATGCTCGATCCGGACCTAATAATTAACGTCGGCGACCTCATTGAAGGTTACAGCGAAAACGAGCAGGAAATTACGGAAGAATGGAACGAACTGCTCCCTCACATAAGAAACCTGTCGTGCCCTTTCTATTTCACGCCGGGAAATCATGACATAACAAACGACGTTCAGGATGCGATTTACAGGTCAATGGTCGGAGAACCGTATTATAGTTTTGACCATGGAAAGTTTCATTTTATTGTTCTGGACAATTCGCGCCTTGAAAATTCATCGGAATACTCCCGCGATCAGATTGAATGGCTCGAAGAGGACCTGAAAAAAAACAGCGAAGCCAGTCAGATTTTTGTTTTTTATCACAAGCCATTCTGGTTTGAAACACTTTCTCAGGGGCAAGATGAGCCTCTTCACGATCTTTTTGTCAAATACGGAGTAGACGCGGTTTTTACGGGCCATTACCACATATATTTCAGCGCCGAAATTGACGGAATAAAATACACCGGCGTAGGCAGTTCCGGGGCTGAAACCCATCTGGGAATTCTCGGTCCTGCTTATCATTTTCTTATGGTCAGTGCGGACGATAAAAATATTGAGATAGCCGTAATATCTCTTGAGGGCGTTCATTCCTGGGACCAAGTGACCGTTCCTGACATTCAACTCGCCGACAAAGCGGTGACGGAAGGTGTTGAAATAATGTCGCCGGTTCAGGTTGGCGGCGATCTTTCCGTAGTCGACGCCTCCGTGAGAATTACGGTGAGAAATCTTTTGCCCGGCTTGCCTTTGAGTGACACTTTGAAAATCGATCTTCCCGAGGGTTGGGCGGCTTCGTTTTCAGAAAAACCAGTATACCTCGAACCGGGAGATTCGGTCTCTTTTGAAGCTATTTTCAACAACTCAGGAAATCTTTATCCTCTTCCTTCGCTGAGTATAAATTATCCCGTGAGAAGTGATATGAGTTTTTCGCTTGCCAAAAATTTGAGAATTCAAAGAAAGGCTTATGCCGTCAGGGTGGACAATCCGATGACAATAGACGGAGTGGGGGATGAAAACTGCTGGAAAGAGCCTGTGACAGTGTTTTTTTCAGGCGGAGAGATTTCTTCCACTGCTGACGATGTCAAATTTTATTTTGCTTACGACACGCAAAACCTTTATCTATTGGCATTGTGTCATGAAGAAGACATGAGTTCCATAATCGCCGAAAAAACGATTCGCGACGAAAATATTTTTTCGGAGGACTGCGTCGGTTATTTTATTATGCCCGACACCGGAAAAGAATGCATGTACCAGATTTACTGTAATACGCTGGGCACGCTGTACGACGCCTTGCTCGTAAAAAATGAATCCGGTTCTTATGAAGGGGACAATGAATGGAACGGAGAAATCGAGAGCGCCGTTAATGTGCTTGACGATTACTGGGTCTTCGAAGCAAAAATTCCGGTTTCTCAGTTTGAAGGACTTGTCCTGAATTCAGGAGATGTGATGTTGTTGAATTTCAGGAGAAAACAGCCGGGAAGCGCGAACGCCGACTGGCAGACTCCGATTGAATATGATCCGGCGACTTTCGGAATATTGATAATGAAATAAAAATCCGGAGGGAAATTGAAGAAATTAGCATTAATATTTTTGTTAATAATTTTTGCGGCAGGCGCTGTTTCTGCGGCAGTTTCCATTTCAGGTAAAGTAATAGACACTCACACACATCAACCCGTGATTGGAGCCAGTGTAGCTGTGTTCGACATAGACGGCAACATATTGACCGGAGTGATAGCCGGAACTGACGGTTCATATTCTATCGAAGGATTGTCCGTCGGCAGTTACAACCTCAGGGCGATGAGAATGGGATATAAAACTCTTTTCAAAAGCAGAATCTCCGTCAGGCCCAACATAACGACATACGTCGATTTCGAACTCGAAGAGGAACTGATTCAGATGGAAGGAATAACCGTAAGGCCGAAATTTTTTGAAAAACCAGAAGACGCAGTTGTTTCGACGAGAAGTATGGATTTCGAGGAAATAATTTCTCAACCAGGAGGGGTATACGATGTTCAAAGAGCCGTACAGGCTTTGCCGGCCGTCGTTTCCGGATCGGATCAGAACAATGAGATAATTGTCAGAGGCGGCAACTACGGCGAGAACCTATTTCTCATAGACAACATGGAAATGCTCAATCCGAATCATTTCGGATGGCAGGGAACCGGTGGAGGTCCTGTCAGCGTCATAAATACTGATTTCATAAGAAGTATTGATTTCATGGCCGGCGCTTTTCCCGCGAGGTACGGAGACAAAGCTTCGAGCGTTCTCGACATCACTTTGAGAGAAGGCGCCAGAGACAAGATGCATTATAAATTTGACATGAGCATGGCCGGTGCTGGAGGAACAGTCGAAGGGCCTTTGGGAAACGGAAGTTTCCTTTTGTCGGCGCACAGAAGTTTTTTGTCTCTTATAGCTTCAAGCTTCGGATTGACAGCCGTTCCGCATTACTACAATGTCCATTTCAAAGCTGTGTATGATCTTTCGTACACGAGGAAGCTTACGTTTCTCGGAATATACGGAAAAGACTGGATCAGAATAGAGAGCTCTGATGAAGCGGACGAAGAGATATACGATGATATAAAGACGATAGAAGCCATATCCGATCAATACACTGTTGGAGCCAGTCTTAAATCACTGTATTCACTGGGTTATTATAATTTAACGCTTTCCAGGACGTACAGCACTTGGAACCATGACATAATAGACACTCTCGACAGGAGATACCTGTTCAACGACTCCGACGAGGGAGAAAATACAGCAAAATTCGACCTGAACATCAATTTCGCAAGGCACACTAAACTCGCTGTGGGGGCGTTCGCTAAAAATGTAATATTTCATTACGAGACATGGGCGAGACCGGACACCCTTTTCATATACGATTCATCGGGCAACATCGTAGACACAACCGACTATATCACCGTCATAGACGTTGACGAAGAAGCGGATTCCTGGAAATACGGAGGCTATGTCCAGTTGAGACACGATGCCGGTTCATTTCTCACGCTGGGGCTTGGCCTGAGATATGACAAATTCGATTACACGGAATTCGATTGCATTTCACCGAGGCTTTCATTGACTTTTCACCTGACTCCCGCAACAGATCTCAACGCCGCATACGGAATTCATTATCAATCCCCGCAATGGTACGAGCTCGCTTTCGATCCGCAAAACCATTTTTTGAAAAGCAAATACACTGAACAGGCAGTCGTTGGAATCGAACATCTTTTTGCAGACGACATAAAAATCACTGTGGAAGGCTACTACAAACATTACCGGGACGTTCCTATTGACAGGTCTTCCACAACTTCCGATCCGAACGACTGGGACGGCGTTTTTATAAACGAAGGAGAGGGATACGCCAAAGGGATCGAATTTTTTCTTCAGAAAAAAGTCATGAAGAATTTCTGGGGCACGATCAGTTATTCATATTCGGTTGCGAGAGCTTTCGATCCGCGCGACAACGACAGGGAATACAGTTGGGATTTTGATTACGGAAACGTTTTTACAGTTATAGCCGGTTATAAAAAAGATTTCATGAAGGATTCCTGGTACCGGAATTTTTCCAAGACGCTTTTGTATAAAATTATCTCGTTCCTACCTTTCGTACCGGCTGACGAATCAGGATACACTCTGAAATACAGATATCTTGGCGGCAAACCATACACCCCCGTGACTTATCATCCTGAATGGAGAAGGTGGGTAACAGATCCGAATCAGCTCTATAATTCGGCGAGAGTGGCGCCTTATCAGAGGTTCGACATCATGCTGTCAAACAGGTGGTATTTCAAATCATGGAACCTTGTCTATTATTTCGAGGTTGAAAACCTTTTCAATCATCCGAATGTTTGGGATTATTATTACGCCGAAGACGGGGATGTTGAAAGCGTATATCAGATGGGCAGAATGGTAGTCGGAGGAGTCGTTTTTGAGTTCTGAAAAAATAACACTGAACCGAATCAGAAAAGAACTCAGGCAAAACGCATGTTCCGGGAAAGCAGGAAAGACAAACCTGTCCTCGAAAAATTCCTGGATGAACACTGCACGAAAATGCCCAGAACTATGCTCAGATATTCAATTGAAAAATTTAACGACGACAGAAGGAAATACTACCTGAATAAAAAAAGGTAAAAAAGGGGGTTTTCACCCCCTTTTTTATTCAACAAAGATCATTTTTTCCTGGTCCGAATTTTCGCCAGCCGATACTTTAACAAAATAAACGCCACGGGGAAGTCCATTTCCCTGTTCATCTTTCCCGTTCCATTCAATAGTCACTAATCTGTCAACGCCGGATGCGCCGAAAGTGAATTCGCGGACTGTTCTTCCTGATATGTCGAATATTTCGGCTCTTGAAATAACGTTTGTGGGTGCCGTGAAAGTTATCAGAATTCGTTCGGTGAACGGATTGGGGAAAGCAGAAATCGGATTAACGGGACCCGTCTTGATCGGAATTTCCTCGGCAGAATTTGCCTCTTCTCCGAAGAATCTCATTATTGAATCCAGCAAAGCTGATCTGGTTGATACGCCCGAATAGTCGGTGAGCATACCCAGTTCGCAACTCATGCCTACTGTCTTGTAATCGGCAGTCTGGTTTGCGACTCCGCAGTTGTAATTGTCGTTCGGATCTCTAAGTATTCTGAATCCGTTTCCCACGGGATTCAAACAGTCTATGAAATTGCTTTCTCCCGCGTATCCGAAATTCATGCCTGCAGTGAAAGCCCCGGAAATACCGTACACCGGTCCGAGGTTGTTTGAAGCTTCGCCGGAAGATTGTATGCCGAACAGCGGACCGAAATTACAACCTCCGGCAAGAGGGTCGTTAAACCATACATCTCCGCCTTCCATAAATACGTTTCCGCCGGAATTTATGAAATTTACAAGAGCCGTCTCGTAATCGCTGCCCGGTTGTATGATTGTATTGTCGGGCCAGACTCCGAGGCAGATGAAAAGCGACTTGAAATAGGACAGATCGGAAGGCAGTTCTACTGTGTAAACGCCTGAATAACCGAGCGTGGAAAGAACGCTGTCTATGATGAATCCGGATACGGGAGTAGGATCTGTATTGAGGACGAGATAATCGTACATGCCGATTGTCAATGTCAAAGGCATAGTATCGCAGTAAGATCCGTCTCTGAGAATCAGTTTCAGAAGCGCCTCCCTCCCTTCCTGCGCCGATGAGGAACAGACGACGGTGAACGGATCAGATGAATTCGTCTTGGAACTGTCTATTGCTATTACCCCGTAAATTGCGCTGTTGTCTGTTACAGAAACATCCGGATCGTCTGAGACAAGAGTTGCCGTCAAGGTGGAGAAATTCACCCCGCCTATGTTTTTCAGAGTGACTGTCAGATCGGCTGTTTCTCCCGGATCGAGATGTCCGTCATTGTTTCCGGTCAGATCCAGGACTGTTTTGCTGATGATTGAGACGTACGGGTTCGGACCGCTATACGAAAGAGATATATTGTCGGCGGAGACCTCCGCCAATTGCGAAGCGCCTCAACAATTATAAGAAGTGTCGAGAAGCTCTATTCTGATTTTTTGGACATTATCAGGATTTATTCCGGAAAGATTGGTTAGTTCGTCGCTCAAATTGAAAGTGTAATAATGCCACATGGAGTCTGTAGCCTCCATCAGATGTATCGTCGGAGTGCTGATCCACGGACAATAGCTTGTCCTGTCGCATATTCTCGTCTCACCGAGCAGGGAGTTTTCAGCGTCTATATATCCTATCACCAGAGCCGCTGCCGACCAGGATGTCGACGTGGCGCTCGCGAATAATTTAATATCAGCTGAAAAAACGATGTCTGTTGTCGGAACGAACGCAATCTGGCCCAGAATTACGTGCCCTCCGCCGGTAGGTTTGATGACCTTGACTTCGAAATCGGGATCCGGGTCAAAATTTGTTCCGCGGATTATTTCAGCGCCCCAGGCATTGATGAACTGTTCCCATCCCAAGGAAAGATCCTGTTCAAAATTCCCGTTTATCATATAATGAGCGGAGTTGGATCCGATTAGTAAAGAAAAAAGTATGCCAATCATGCTAGGCTCCCGCTATGTGATTTTTAAACTGCAATATCATTCGCTTTCTGCTGCCGGCGCAAATAAACGGAAAAGAAATCAGTGAAAAGAAAAAGGGGGCAGTGGCCCCCTTTTATTATTTTACCAAAATCAGTTTTTCTGAACCCGAACTTTCTCCGGCTATGACATTGACAAAATAGACGCCCTCCGGCACTTCAATTCCGTTTCCGTCTTTACCGTCCCAATTTACCGTGACTATCCGGTCGTTTTCCGATTGTCCGAAGGAAAACTCTCTGA
Source organism: candidate division WOR-3 bacterium (assembly GCA_016934535.1). Classification (NCBI taxonomy): domain Bacteria; kingdom Pseudomonadati; phylum Caldifarciminota; species Caldifarciminota bacterium. The sequence continues at coordinate 7,250 of JAFGSQ010000011.1, read as the reverse complement.
CTATTCTTCCCGAGATGTCAAATATTTCCATTCCGGATGTAACTCCGGACGGAGCTGTGAAACTTATAGTCACATGTTTTACGAACGGGTTCGGGGTGATCATGAGAGAAGTCGGCGATGGATTTACAACAGGTTGTTCGGCGACGGCGTTCAATCCTTCCAGGAAGAAGGTCATTATAGAGTCGAGTAAATCGGATCTGGTCGAAGCGTCAGCTGCATCTGTGAGCATTCCGAGCTCGAAACTCGTGCCGACGGTTCTGTATGTTGAGGTTTGATTAGCCACTCCGCAGTTGTAGTTGTCGTTTCCGTCACTGAATATAACTGTACCGGTTCCGGTGGCGTTTATCTGGTCTATGTAGCTGTTTTCACCGCCGTAGTTGAAATTCATCGTCGCAGTGAAGGTGCCTGAAATGCCTACAACAGGTCCGAGATTACCTGATCCGTCAGCGACAGGTTGTATACCGAACATCGGTCCGAAATCGTGACCTCCGGTCCCGATATCGTAGTACCACATGTCGCCGCCCTCCATGTAAACGCTTCCGCCGTTATTGAGGAAAGCCACAATAGAGTTCGCTATTTCGCCTCCAGCTGAAACTACTGTGTTGTTTGGATAAATTCCGAGGCATACGAACAAAGTCCTGTATATGGAGAGATCGGAAGGAAGAGACGCGGTGACGGTTCCCGAATATCCGAGAGCGTCCAAAATACTGTCGATGTTATTTCCGGACTGAGGGGTGGCGTCGAGATTGAGTACGAGGTAAGAATAATGTCCCGCAACTATTATAAATTCAAGTGTGTCATAATAACTTCCGTCGTTAATCACAAGGCCGAACGAGGCTTCATGCCCTTCGGGAGTTGAAGCGTTGCAAGTCAAAGTGAAGGGATCCGAATTGTTAGTTTTTACACTGTCTATCATGAGAGCGCCGAATACACCTGTGTTATCGGTTATGTTGATGTAGGGGTCTGTTGATATCAAATGTGAAGAGACGTTGGTGAAATTGACCCCGCCGGCATTCCTTATAGTTGCGGTGAGATCTATCGTTTCTCCTGGGTCGAGTCTGCCGTTGTTGTTTCCGGCATCGTCGTCTATGGTTGTCTGAACAAGGACTATGTAAGGGGTTGAGCCTGTGTAAGACAGTGTCACATCGTCGGCGGAGACCTCCGCCAATTCTGAGCCCCCTCAACAATCGTACGTTGAGTCAAACAGGGCAATTTCTATATTTTTTACGTTGTCTGGATTTACAGCCGTGAGATTTGCAAGTTCGGTGTTGACGTTGAAAGAATGATTGTGCCATTGGGAATCCGGAACTACTATCAAATGCATTGTCGGTGAGTTTGCCCAAGGACAATACCCGGTCTTTGCGCAAATTCTCGTCTCACCGAGAATATTTCCGTTCTGGTCCAGGTACTTCAGAATGAGCGCCGATCCAGCCCAGGCAGTCGAAGTGGCCACAGCGTAAATTTTTGCGTTGGCTGAAAAAACCAAATCGGTTGTCGGAACCGAAATTGTCTGTGAAAGAAGGGCGTACCCTCCTCCTGTGGATTTACCGACTCGAACTTCGTAATTGGGATCAGGATCAAAGGCGGTGGAACGGGTTATGCTTGCTCCGGCTCCGTTTAAAACCTGTTTCCATCCCGTGTTGAGATCCTGCTCGAAGTCGCCGTTTACTACGTATTGAGCGGTGTTGAAACCGATCAACAACGACAACATTATTGATAGCATAAACAAACCTCCCCTATTTGAAGATTATTCATTTTAGAGACAATTAATAAAAAACGCAACGATATTATATGCACGGGGTCGGGGGTACTGAATGTCGAGACCAATCCCCTTTTTTGTAGTAGAAGGCTAATATCGTGGATTCAATGAGAAGTGAAAATCCAATTCCAATCCAGACGCCTGTATAATCAAGTCCCAGATACTTTGCAAGAGCGTATGAGAGCGGCAATTTTATTATCCAGTTTGAGACAACAGAAGCTATCAGCGGCGGTATGTTGTAACCGGAACCTCGGTGTACGGCGCTGAAAGTGGCAGAAAGAGGATAAAAAACGAGCGAAATCCCTATCACTTTCAAATAAGAAGAACCGCTGAGAAGCACGTCAGGATTTGTATTGAAAAAGGCTATAATTTTATCAGAAAAGAGAAACATGAAAGCGCAAGTGAAAATCTGAACTGAATAACCCATTTTCAGGGACCTCATGGCGGCTTTTTTAGCCTTTTTCGGGTCTTTCTTTCCCAGTAATTGTCCTACAAAGGTCTGTACGGCGATCATGAGTCCGTCCATGTATATAAATGTTATTCCTATCACTCTGCTGCCTATGCCGAAAGCCGCAATGGATGATGTTCCGTATAATGCCACTATTCTGTACATAAGTGTTCCGGTTATCGGTCTCGTGATACCGTAAAAAAAAGCGGGCACTCCTGTTTTGAAGAATTGAGAGAAGATTTTCGTGTGAACGGCAGGGACGATGAAACCGAATTTTCTGAAGAAAAACAATAGATAAATGGAGAAACCTGCGAAAAGTGAAAACACTGACGCAATAGCGGCTCCAGCTGTTTCGAGTCTCGGGAAAAAAGACCAGCCGAACACGAGAAACGGGTCCAAAATAATGTTTATCACAAGAGCGATGAAAGTAATTTTCATTGGAGTCTTTGAATCGCCAATGCCGAAGAAAGCGTTGTTGAAAATTTCAAAAATGAAAATAACGGGAAAACCTGTGAGCATAATATACAAATAGACCGCACCTTCTCTGAGAACATTGTTTTCGGCTCCGAAAAAACCGAGTATTTGCCTGGCAAATATAAATGAAGGGACGACAATCAAGACCGATATTATCAAAGATGAAAATAGTGATAAAGATATGCTGTTTTTGAGCAAATCACTGTCGCCGGATCCTGCGGCCCTGGATACAAAAGCCACGGTGCCTGACGAAACCAAAGCAATCGAGGACATCAACAGCCAGAAAAGTGAACCGACTATGCTGACGGCGGCGACGGACACGTGACCTAATTTTCCTATCCAGAACATGTCGACCGTATTGAGCAATGTGAATCCGAGAGAAGAGACCATCACGGGCCATGATAACGTCCATATATTTAGATAGGATATGCTTTCAGGATCAAATTTATTTGTGTCGCCGTTTTTCAAAAAGACCTTTCCCGAATTTCAGGAGACTATACATTATTGCGATTTAATTCTTTTAGGTTATAATGTTTCAACTGAAACATAAAGGATTTTCGACCGGTAAATGGAAGAATTCACTCTCGTAGTCGCCGAAATTATTAAAATGATCCCGGCGGGAAAAGTCATGACATACAAGCAAATAGCTTTTTGCGCCGGATCACCGGGGTCGGCACGACAAGTGGCCCGAATACTTCATTCCTGCAGTGAAAAGTATTCTTTGCCGTGGCACAGAGTCATAAACTCCATGGGCAAGATCTCTTTTACTGAAAAAAGAGCTTACTCCCTGCAGAAAAAAATGCTTTCAAAAGAAGGAATCGTGTTTGACAAAGAAGGGAAAATTGATCTTGAGGAATTTTCTTTCAAACCTTTCAGAGATTAAACGGAGGGATGAAAAATGAGCAGGGAAAAAGGTCTTTGGGATTCAAGAACTGCTTTTATTCTGGCGGCAATAGGCTCAGCGATCGGTTTGGGAAATATATGGCGCTTCCCGTACATTTGCTACAAATACGGTGGCGGTTCTTTTTTGATAGCTTACATTGTCGCTTTGTTTGTGGCGGGAATACCTCTTCTTCTTCTTGAATTCGCCCTCGGATACAAAATGGCCGGTTCCGCTCCTTTCGCTTTTTCCAAATTGAAATTCCTGTTTAGGGGAAGCGCCGAAGAAACGGAACAGGCGGAAAAAAAAGGAAATTTCCAATGGGTCGGCTGGATAGCTCTTTTTATTGGTTTTTTCATTACCTGTTACTACGCAGTTGTGATGGGATGGTCATTTGACTATCTTTGGTATTCGGCAAAAATGTCGTGGTCTCAAATCGGCCCAGAAAAATTTTTCTACGAAAACGTTCTGCATTTGACTGACGGTGTTTTTAATTTGGGCAGATTACAGGTTCCCGTGATCATAGGACTTATTCTGAGCTGGGTGTGGATAATTATTTCCATATGGAAAGGAGCGAAAACTGTCGGAAAAGTAGTTTTTGTCACAGTAACTCTTCCGTGGCTCCTTTTAATAGTATTTGTCGTCAGGGGAGTTTTTCTTCCCGGAGCCATGGAGGGAATAAAATATTATCTCATTCCGAATTTTTCGATGCTGTTGAATTTCGAAATTTGGCACGCAGCGTTCTCGCAGGTGTTTTTTTCATTGTCGATCGGATTCGGTATTATGATAGCATACGCGAGTTTTTTGCCGCCAAAATCAGACATAGCCAACAATGCGGTAATAATCGCTCTCGCTGACGCCGCGACGGCTTTCGTGGGAGGATTTGCCGTTTTTTCAGCTCTCGGATATTACGCGAAGTTGAGCGGAGTTTCCGTGTGCGATGTAATGCAGTCAGGTCCGCATCTGGCATTCGTCACTTATCCTGAAATAATATCAAAACTTCCGCTCGCGCCTGTTTTTGGAGTGTTGTTTTTCCTGATGCTTCTCACTCTCGCCATTGATTCGGCTTTTTCGCTGGTCGAAGGTATAGTAGCGGGTCTCATGGATAAATTTAACACAAGCAGAACCAAGACTAACCTTGGAGTCGCCGCCGCCGCGTTCATTGTAGGACTCCTTTTCACTACTGGAGCGGGACTTTACTGGCTCGATATAACGGATCATTTCATGAACAATTTCGGTCTTTTTACTGTCGGTTTTCTGGAATCTCTTGTCATCGGTTACGCAGTTTGCCCCGAAGATATCCGAAATTATATAAATTCCCAGTCGGAAATAAAAATTGGCAAATGGTGGATATATTCCGTGAAGTATTTCATTCCAATAATATCTCTCGTTCTTCTGTTTTTCTCTGTAAAATCGATTTTATTCTCGAACTACGGAGGATATCCCGCTCTCGCGGTTTTCTTAGGGGGATGGATGCCCCTTCTGATAGCAGTGATAGGAGCTTATTACCTTTCGACTAAAAAAATTCCTTGGAAAGCAATATTATTCACTGCTGTCATTGTCTCCGCGATTTGGGTCATGAAGAAATATGACCTGCTCGGAAACATCAACAGAGCGATTCCCGAAGACATTCTTGCCGCTATAATTTTCGTCTTCACGGCTTTCGTGCTATTGGGCGGTATAGTGTATTTTCTTGTTTTGGCAAAAAAGAGATAGTTTTGCCAAATTTATTATATTGTTCACTCGGTCTGAGCGCGGTCTCGGTTTTACTGCTTTTGTTCGTATTGCTCAAAATATTCAAAAAAACTTCGGCGGAAAACAAATCCCTTTTCGATTCTTTTTTACGCGAGAACCAGGCCGCCGAAAAAAGACTTCTTGATGAATTAAGCAGATCCCGACAGGAAAATGACAACAAACTCGAAAACATAAGAAACTCGCTGGGTGAATCTATGAAAGTTATGCGGGAGGACAACTCTAAAAGCATTGAAACGATAAGAACGACGGTGGAAGAAAAACTGCAGGGAACACTCGAAACAAAACTGACGGAATCTTTCGGTCTTGTCAGCGAAAGGCTTGAACAGGTCTATAAAGGTCTCGGAGAAATGCAGACTCTGGCATCAGGAGTTGGGGATTTGAAAAAAGTCCTGTCTAACGTCAAGACCAGAGGTATTTTGGGCGAGGTCCAGCTCGAAAATATTTTGGAGCAGGTCATGGCTCCTGAGCAGTACGTCAAAAATTTTTCACCAAAAAACGGCAGAGAAGCCGTCGAATTCGCCGTTTTACTTCCCGGAAGGGACGAAACCGGAGAAGATAAAATTTTACTGCCATTAGACGCGAAATTTCCTCTTTCAAACTATCAGAAACTGGTTGAAGCACAGGAGAAGGCCGACAAAACGGAAGTTGAAACGTTGTCGAAAGCACTCGACGCCGACATAATGAAGTCGGCAAAAGATATTCACGATAAATACATATTTCCCCCCGTGACGACGGATTTTGCGCTTTTGTTTCTTCCAGTCGAGGGTCTTTTTGCTGAAATAGTAAGAAAACCGGGGCTCATAGAAAAAATTCAAAGAGAGAACCATGTAGTTGTTGCCGGACCGACGACTCTTTGGGCTATTTTAAGCAGTCTGCAGATGGGTTTCAGGACTCTGGCCATACAGAAAAGATCGTCTGAAGTCTGGCATCTTCTCAGCGCAGTAAAGACAGAATGGACTAAATACAACGACGTGCTCAGTAAAATTCAGAAAAAACTGGACGAGGCTTCCAGTTCAGTATCCGAAGCCGAAAAAAGGACGAGAGCGATAGGGAGGAAGCTTACAGAAGTTCAGGAATTACCTCGTAGAGAAGCGGACGAAATACTCGAAATCGCCAGCCCGGACGCCTGATTTTCCGAGGCTTTTATACGGCATCTGTCCAGTATTTTTTTTGGTATCATCTTGTATGAAACATAGACAGCAGCGCTGATTATTATGACATCGTCGAGATATCCAATTGCAGGAATAAAGTCAGGTATTATATCTATGGGATTTAAAGCATAAACTATTACCATGCCGAGAAAAACCTTTGAATACCAAGGTACTTCAACATCTTTGAAGGCATAATAAAGAGTTAGAATTTCTCTTTCGAGTTTTTTGGTTTTTTCTTTAAATCTATTATTTTTCACTTTTATGGAGGCGGCGGGAATTGAACCCGCGTCCGAGATAGTAGCCTTCAAAACACCTACACGCTTATTCCGGAATTTGTTCTCATCCCGAAAACCTCCTCCGGACAAGATTTTTTCGGGACCAGCGCTATTTGTTTCCCCCGTCCCCCCGCGCAAGGTTCAGTGGGTAGCCTGTCTGCGCGACCCCTGACATTCTCCACGACAGGCGACAGAGAAGCAGAGGAGCCGCTAAATTAAGCGGCTAGTGAATAACTGCTGTTGGCAGTTGATTTTTTGCCGTTTTTTGACGAGCATCGGCAGCCCGGCGTGCAGCTCTGAGACATTCAGTCCCGTCGAAACCTTTTCGCCCCCTTATATCTTATAATATAAACCTAAATAATAGAAAGTCAAGTAGTTGCGGTTTCATTAACCTTGACACTCAATAGTTGTATGATAGAATGTTTTCTTTAAAACGGAGAGATGTCCGAGAGGCCGAAGGAGCACGATTGGAAATCGTGTAGGGGGTTAGTAGCTCCCTCGTGGGTTC